>NZ_JBFULE010000075.1:0-14307 GCF_056400485.1 Roseateles sp. P5_B10 | reverse complement strand
TACGACAGCCTGCCGGCCGACCTGAAGGCCGTCATCGACAGGAACTCCGGCGCCGCCCTGTCGCAGGCCGCCGGCCGCACCTGGGATGCCAGCCAGGCGCCTGGCCGCAAGCCGGCGGTGGACCGCGGCAATGTCTTCTACACGGTGCCGGCTGCCGAGGTGGACAACTGGATCAAGGCCAGCCATCCGCTCTACGACGATTGGGCCGCCGACATGGACAAGCGTGGCCTGCCCGGCAAGCAGATGCTGAGCGAAGCGCAGGCGCTGCTGGCCAAGTACAAGAAGTGAAATGGCTTGAGAAGCTGGCGGCAGTATTTGCGCTGCTGGGCGGCGTCTGCGCGCTGCTCGTCGCCGGCATGACGCTGTGGAGCGTCATCGGCCGCAACCTGTTCGCCAGCCCCGTGCGTGGTGATGTGGAACTGAGCCAGATCGGCATCGCGCTGGCGATCGCGCTGTGCCTGCCCTGGTGCCAGCTGCGGCGCGGCAACATCATCGTGGACTTCTTCACCCAGGCTGCACCCGAGCGCGTCAATGGCGCGCTGGACCGCTTCGGCGCGCTGCTGCTGGCCGTCATGCTGGGGTTGCTGGCCTGGCGCACCGGCATGGGCGCGGCGGCGGTGGACGAGGCCGGTGAGCAGACCATGATCCTGGGCCTGCCGATGTGGTGGGCCTACGCCATCCTGGCGCCAGGCTTGGCACTGACGGCGGTGATTGCGGTGGTGCAAGCTGTTCAGCGAGGTGAAGCTTGATGGCCAGGCCCAGCCGGGAGTTCGCCCCGGCGGGCGACCTACTTTCTGAGCGACCAGAAAGTAGGCAAAGAGTCGCCCCCGAACCGCCCGCCCCTCGCACAGCGAGGGGTTCCCTGCGGTGCGCCGTCCTTGAGGCCCCGCGCAAAACTCCCGTCGCGGCCCAAGGGCCGCTGTGGTCAAACAGTTGCGCGGAGTCAGAGCTTGAAGCGTGCTGGCGCACGCGGCCTCAAGGCCGTGCGCTCCTCGGCGGGACTCAAAGGGGGAGTGAAGGAACAGCCCGCACCAGCCGTCTGATGCGTTTGGCGGTTGGTTGTTCGGCTGTTTGGGATTCCCCCTTTGAAACCGCCGAGAAGCACAGGAGACCGAGGCGCGCGCCTTGGCGCGCTTCAACAACTGGCTCCGCGCAACTGTTTGACCAGAGCGTAGCGGCGGGAGTTTTGCGCGGGCCTCGGTCTTCGAGCATCGCAGGGCACCCACCCGCTTTGCGGGTGGGCGGTTTCGCAGGGGCGATTTCTTTGCCTACTTTCTTGTTCGCACAAGAAAGTAGGTCGCCCGCCCGGGCGAACTCCGGGCATGGGCCTGTGCGCCAAGCCAAGCTCGGGAACAGATGACAGCCGGCCTCGCCATCTTCGCCCTGATGCTCGCGCTGATGGCCTTGCGCGTGCCCATCGCGGCCGCCATGTTCATCCCCGGGGCCCTGGGCTACGCCTGGATGAGCAATGACGCCGCGCTACTGAACCTCATCAAGGGCTCCGCCGTCGCGCGGCTGACGGTCTACGAGTTGTCCGTCATCCCGCTCTTTCTGCTGATGGGGCAGTTCGCCACCCAGGGCGGGCTTTCCAAGGCACTCTTTCGCGCCGCGTCTGCCTGGGTCGGCCACTGGCGCGGCGGCCTGGCCTTTGCGGCCATCCTGGCGTCGGCCGCTTTCGGCTCGGTCTGCGGCTCGTCGGTGGCCACCTGCGCCACCATCACCCAGGTGGCCTACGGCGAGATGAAGGCCGCGGGCTATCACGGGCGCCTGTCCACTGCCGTGCTGGCGACGGGTGGCACGCTGGGCATTCTGATCCCGCCGTCGGTGCCGTTGATCGTCTACGCCATCCTGACCGAGCAGAACATCGCCAAGCTGTTCGCCGCCGCCTTCATCCCCGGCCTGATCGCAACCGCGGGCTATCTCGCGGTCATCGCCATCACCTGCCGGCTGCGGCCCCATCTGGCCGTGCCGGGACCGCGCCACAGCTGGAGCGAGCGCTGGCACGCTCTGCTGGGCGTATGGCCGCTGCTGGCCATCTTTGTCGTCGTCTTCGGCGGTATCTATGGGGGCTGGTTCAGCCCGACCGAGGGCGCATCCATCGGCGCGCTGGCGACGCTGACCAGCGGCCTGCTGTCGGGCGAGCTGCGCGGCGATGGACTCAAGCGCGCACTGCTCGGCACGGCCGAGACGACGGCCATGGTCTTCATGATCTTCCTCGGCGCCGACATGATGAATTCGGCCCTGGCGCTGACTCAGATGCCCGCGCATCTGGCGCAGTGGGTGGGCGGGCTGCCCGTGCCGCCACTGGCCATCGTCGCCGGCGTGCTGGCCTTCTATGTGGTGCTCGGCTGCGTGATGGACGAGCTGTCCATGCTGCTGCTGACCATTCCCGTCATCTTCCCGACCATCATGGGCCTGGATCTGTTCGGCCTTGCGCCCGAGCCCAAGGCGATCTGGTTCGGCATCCTGGTGCTGATGACGGTGGGCATCGGCATGCTGGCGCCGCCGGTGGGGCTGAACGTCTATGTCGTCAACGGCATGGCGCGCGACGTGCCGATGAACGAGACCTACAAGGGCGTCATGCCCTTCCTGGCCAGCGACGTGCTGAGGTTGCTGCTGCTGCTGTTCGTGCCCGCCGTCACGGTCGGCGTGCTGCGCTGGCTGTGATGGGCCAGGCCGCCAGCAGACCCAGGGCGATGCCGACGCTGTCGGCCACCACGTCGTGCCAGTCGGCCTCGCGCGGTGGCAGAAAGCTCTGCGCGATCTCGATGCCAATGCCGTAGCCGATCAGCGCGATCACCAGCCAGATCCATTGCCGCGGCCGCTGCGAGACGGGCCACATGGCCCAGACACTGCTGAAGGCCAGTGCGGCAAAGGCGAGGGCATGGTTGGACTTGTCCCAGCCGGTGGTGATGGTCTTGGGCGGTGCCGGGCTCAGGGCCAGGCAGGTGATGACGATGAGCAGGACGGCGAGCAGGGCGCRCCAGAGTGYGCGGCGCTGCGGCGCGGTGCAGAGGTGCAGGAGAAAGCTGGGCATGGGGGCCGCATTGTGACGGCCCTATTTCATCTGCAGCATCCAGCCCTTGGCCTGGCGCAGATGGGCCACCAGCTGGGCCTGCGCCGCGCCGACGGCCGGGTCGGTGGCATTGAGCTTCTCCAGCAGTGCCGCGTCGATCAGCTCGCGCGAGGCCGAGTTCAGCATCCAGTTCATCGACGGCTGGCGTTGGCCCGGCAGTGCAGGCATGCGCAGCTCCGCCACCTGGCCGCAGCCGCCGATGCGCTTGATGAGCTCGACTGCCGAGTCCCGCGCGCGGGCGTCGTTGCTGTTCAGGATGCCCTGCGCCGGCGCGACCACCTCGTTCAGGCCCATGTGCGTGGCGCGGTAGCGGCGCCCGTCCAGCGGCTGCGCATCGGCAGCCGTGGGTGCGTCGCGGCACAGCCAGTCGTCGACCTGCGAGGCGCTGTTGACCAGCAGCAGCAGGCGCAGCCGCGAGCGGTCCAGGACGCCTTGGGCGGCACAGTTGTCCTCGGGCTTGCAGGCCTTGAGCCGCCCGCTGGCTTCGAGGTCGCGCAGCAAGTCGGAGAGCAGCAGTGTCGCGCTGGCTTCCACGTAGCCGCCATCGCCCAGACGGTCCCAGACGCGGCCGACATCGCCGTTCTCCTCATCCCTGTGCGCCTCCTTGAAGAGGACGGCTGCGGCAGGGCTGATGTAGGGGAAGCGGGCGCTGTTGTGCACGGCCTGAGCCAGCGTCATGCGCTCGACCTCCAGGCCGAGCGAGGGGTCGAGCAGGTCGATGCCGTCGCCACCGGCCAGCAGGAAGTCGGACTGGTAGACCCGCTGGCCGCGCGACAGGGCTGTGGCGTTCATGGCCAGCAGCGGCAGCCATTCGGCGTCGGTGGCGCGGCCGTGCAAGGCCGTCATCGCCTCTCCCCAGGGGTTGGGATGGGCGGTCGGGCGCAGCGGACATTGCTGGGCCAGGCTCCTGGGCCAGTCATGCGTCCAGACCTTCTCCAGGCCGAGAGATCGGTCCGCGCCGGCGACGGCCAGGGGCAGGAAGCGCTGCACCAGGTCGGGGTAGAGCATGTCGCCGACCGGCGTGGCGAGATGGTCGCGGCCAGTGAAGTCGCGCACCAGCTTCCAGGGCGTGCAGTTGGCAGCATCGACCGCCTGGCGGCGGGCGTCCACGGCGGCGACGAAGCTGGCCGCGCCCAGGGCCCCGCCCGACGTGCCGCTGATGGCGAAGACGGAGTCGGCGAAGTTGACGCCCTGTTGTTCACCGAGATCCTGCAGGCGCGCCAGCGATGCGCTGCCCCAATACGCCGCGCGCGAGGCGCCGCCGGCCACGGCGACGATCACGAGCGGCCGCTTGCCGTCCGCGCCCACGGTGCGCAGCCAGGTTTGCACCCAGGCGTCGGCCGGTTGGCGGGCGGCGATGGCATTGCGAGCGCTGCGCTCGGGGTCGGCCACACGGTGGTTGTCGTTCAGCGGGGCAAATGCCACGAAGAGCAGCAGCGGCAACGGCGTCAGCGGCATGCGTATCAACGCCTTGGGTGCATAGGTCAGCAGGATGCCGCCAAAGACGATCCAGCTGCCCATGGCCAGCAGCACCAGGGCCGGTGAGCCGATGGCGCGCGCCGTGGCCTCGGGCCAGGCCACGAGGGCGGCGAACACGCCCCATTGCAGCAGCAGCACCAGCGCGACGAGCACGCGCGACGGCGTGCTCATGCGGTCCTCACGCTCCAGCAGCGCGATGGCCTCGCGCCGGCCATCCAGCGCGAGCCAGCGCGCCAGCCGCGAGCCCGTGCCGAGCTTGAGCAGCCAGGCGCGCCGCTTCCAGACAAAAAGGGCCAGCCCCGCCGTGACGGCCAGCAGCGCGACGCCGATCAGGCGCTCGCGCGTCTGCACCAGGAAGAAGATCGCGATGGGCAGGCCGCCGCCGAGGATGAGCCCGCGCGGCAGCCAGCGACGCAGGCCGTCGCCAAAGCGCGGGTTCATGCACTCGCCCAGCGTGTCGGGCTTGAAGCGGCGGTCCAGCAGCAGGCGGCTCACATACCAGGCCAGCAGCAGCCACAAGCCGAAGGTGAAGACGAGGAGGGCGGTCTGTGCGCTGCCCACTTCCAGCGACAGCAGCGTTTCGCGGGCCTGTTCCAGGCCGAGCAGCACGGCGACGCCGGCGATGACGATGACGACGGGAAAGGCGCACAGGCCCAGCACGCGCAGCAGATAGAGCATCCAGGGCACATCGCCCTCGGTCGTGGATGCCGTGGAAGGCGGCTCGGGCGGTGGAGGAGGCGCGGGCTCCTCCGACTTTGGCGGCGGCGGCGGGGAAAACTGCGGCGGCGGCGCGGGATCGCGGGGTGGGTAGACGACCGGAATCAGCATGGCCCGCACTCTAGCCGGGGGGCGCTGGGCGTCCAAGGGCGAGACGAAGCGGTGGCGACTCGTGACAAACCCTGGCAAGACGGGCGTTGCGCCGTCAGACCGATACAGTGCCAACGGACAACGGTGTCAGGGGAGAGAAAAAATGGACAACGGTCAACTGTTGCAGCTGGTGGGCAGCTTTGCTGTGGGCGGTTTGGTGGCGGGAGGTGCCGTCTACGCCTGGTCAGCCAAACGAATCAAGCGCGAGCATGAGCGGGTGATGCACGTGGAGCAGTCCCGCCAACTTGGCGCCCAGCAGCTCACCCAGGCACGCAAGCAGGTGGAGCAGCTGCAGCGCGATTGCCATGAGCTGCGCCTGGCAGTGCGGCCCGCGCCGCGCCAGGCTCCTGCACCTGTTGCCCCCCTGGATGCCGCCGAGGCCATGCGCCGCTATGCCGAGGCCAAGCTGCAGCCGCCAGCGGAGCCGGAGGCGGCCAAGGCGTTCAAGGACACCGTGGTCCTGCCCAAGTCCCAGTATTGAACTGAAGCCCCTCGCCCGGGCTCTCCCCGCTGAACGCGGGCGCGCCCAGTCGGTCCCCCGAAGGGACGGCGATGCTTGCCGGGTCGACCGGCAAGCACATCGCCAGCCAGGCCGGCTTGGGAGCGGCCCGGCGCTCGGCCCGGAATACCGGGCGCGCCTTTGTCACTGCCGGGACAAGACTGCGCGGCGGGCGCTGCCTAGAATCGAACGGTCGTTCTATTCTGGGCCGGCTGCGCAAGGCGCGGTGGGCCCGCCAACTGAGGTCGTGCCCATGACAGCCCATTACGAAGTTCGCGGCAGCGTCGCCGTGATCACGCTCGACAACCCGCCGGTCAACGGCCTGGGTTTTGCCACCCGCGCCGCCGTTGCCGCCGGCGTGGAGCGCGCCGAAGCCGATCCGGCCATCACCAGCCTGGTCATCACCGGCGCCGGCAAGGCCTTCTCGGGCGGTGCCGACATCAAGGAGTTCGGCAGCCCCAAGGCGCTGGCCGAGCCGAACCTGCTGAGCCTGATCGCTGTCGTCGAGAACTGCAGCAAGCCGGTCGTCGCGGCCATCCACAGCGTCTGCATGGGCGGTGGCCTGGAGTTGTCCCTGGGCTGCCACTACCGCGTCGCGCAGACCGGCACCAAGGTCGCACTGCCCGAAGTGAAGCTGGGCCTGCTGCCTGGCGCCGGCGGCACGCAGCGCCTGCCACGCGCGCTGGGCGTGGAGCCCGCGCTGAACATGATCGTCAGCGGCGAGCCGGTCGAGGCGCAGATGCTGGCCATGGTCCCGGGCCAGAAGCTGTTCGACAAGATCGTCGACGCCGACGTGGTCGATGCCGCCGTCAAGTTCGCTGAAGAAGTCTCCGAGAAGCGCCCGCTGCCCAAGGTGCGAGACCTGAAGGCCCGCCACCCCAACGCCGAGGCCTACTTCCAGTTCGCCCGCAACATGGTGGGCGGCATGAGCAAGAACTTCCCCGCGCCGTTGCGCTGCCTGGAGACCGTGGCCAGTGCCGTCAACATGAAGTTCGACGACGGCATGCGCGCCGAGCGCGAGGGTTTCATGGCATTGATGCTGACGCCCGAGTCCAAGGCGCTGCGCCACCTGTTCTTCGCCGAGCGCGTGGCCAGCAAGATCTCCGACGTGCCCGAAGACACGCCGCTGCGCACCATCGCCAAGGTGGGCGTCATCGGCGCCGGCACCATGGGTGGCGGCATCTCGATGAACTTCCTGAATGCGGGCATCCCGGTCACCATCCTGGAGACCAAGCAGGAAGCGCTGGACCGCGGCGTCGCGACGATCAAGAAGAACTACGAATCGCAGGTCAAGAAGGGCAAGCTGAAGGAAGACAAATACGCCCAGCGCATGTCGCTCTTGAGCACGACGCTGAACTACGCGGACCTGGGCGATGCTGACCTCATCATCGAGGCGGTGTTCGAGGAGATCGGCGTCAAGGAGGCCGTCTTCAAGCAGCTGGACGAAGTCGCCAAGCCCGGCGCCATTCTCGCGTCCAACACCTCGACGCTGGACGTCGACAAGATCGCCTCCTTCACCAAGCGCCCGCAGGACGTGGTGGGCATGCACTTCTTCAGCCCGGCCAACGTGATGAAGCTGCTGGAAGTGGTGCGCGGCAAGGAAACCGCCAAGGATGTACTGGCCACGGTCATGGCCATTGGCAAGAAGATCAAGAAGACGGCTGTCGTGTCGGGCGTCTGCGACGGCTTCATCGGCAACCGCATGATCGAGCAGTACAGCCGCCAGGCCGGCTTCCTGCTCGATGAAGGCTGCACGCCGCAGCAGGTCGACAAGGCGGTCGAGAAGTTCGGCTTCGCGATGGGTCCGTTCCGCATGGGTGACCTGGCGGGCAATGACATCGGCTGGGCGATCCGCAAGCGCCGCGCTGTAGAGCGCGCCAACATGAAGTACTCGGCGAGCGCCGACCGCCTGTGTGAGCTGGGCCGCTTCGGCCAGAAGACCGGTGCTGGCTGGTACGACTACCTGCCTGGCAAGCGCGACGCGATCCCGTCACCGGTCGTCGACGAGATGCTCGCCAAGCACCGCGAAGCCATCGGCGCCAAGAAGCGCGACATCAGCGACGAGGAGATCGTGCACCGCCTGGTGTTCGCCCTGGTCAACGAGGCCGCGCATCTGCTGGAAGAGGGCATTGCCCAGCGCGCGTCGGACGTGGACATGGTCTACCTGACCGGCTACGGCTTTCCGATCTTCCGCGGTGGCCCGATGTGCTACGCCGACACCCTCGGCCTCTTCAACGTCGTGCAGGCAATGAAGCGCTTTGCCAAGAACCCGATGGATGACGGTGCGTTCTGGACGCCCGCCCCGCTGCTGGCCCGCCTCGTGGCGGAAGGCAAGAGCTTCACTTGATCGCAGCGCGCGACTGACAAGGAACAAGACATGAGCAACGCACTGATCGTCTCCACTGCCCGCACGCCGCTCGCCAAGAGCTGGAAGGGCGCGTTCAACATGACCCATGGCGCGACGCTGGGTGGCCACGCCGTCAAGGCAGCCGTCGAGCGCGCCGGCATCGATGGCGGTGCCATCGAAGACGTGCTGATGGGTTGCGCCACGCCCGAAGGCGCCACCGGCTCCAACATCGCGCGCCAGATCGCGCTGAAGGCCGGCCTGCYGATCACGGTGAGCGGCGTCACCATCAACCGCTTCTGTTCCAGCGGCCTGCAGACCATTGCGATGGCCGCGCAGCGCATCATTGCCGGCGAGGGCGATGTCTACATCGCCGGCGGCGTCGAGAGCATTTCCTGCGTGCAGCAAGAGGCCAACAAGCACATGCTGGTCGACCCGGCGCTGATGAAGCTCAAGCCTGAGATCTACTGGAACATGCTGCAGACCGCCGAGAACGTGGCCAAGCGCTACAACATCTCGCGTGAGCGCATGGACCAGTACGGCGCCGGCAGCCAGCAGAAGGCTTGCGCCGCCCAGGCCGCCGGCAAGTTCGCCGACGAACTGATCTCGGTGACGACCACCATGGGCGTGGCCGACAAGGTCATGGGCCTGATGAGCAAGGAAGTCACCATCAGCGCCGATGAGGGCCTGCGCGAAGGCACCACTTATGACGCCATCAAGGACCTGCGCTCCGCCATGCCCGGCGGTCTGATCTCGGCCGGCAACGCCAGCCAGTTCAGCGACGGTGCCGGCGCCTGCGCGCTGGTCAGCGAACAGTACGCCTCCACGCACAACCTCAAGCCCATCGGCCGCTTCCTCGGCTTTGCCGTGGCCGGTTGCGAGCCCGACGAGATGGGTATCGGTCCTGTGTTCGCTGTCCCGAAGGTGCTGAAGAAGCTGGGCCTGACGGTGGCCGACATCGACCTGTGGGAACTGAACGAAGCCTTCGCCGTGCAGGTGCTGTACTGCGCCGACACGCTGGGCATCCCGATGGACCGCCTGAACGTCAATGGCGGCGCGATTGCCGTCGGCCACCCCTACGGCGTGTCGGGTCAACGCCTGACCGGCCATGCGCTGATCGAAGGCAAGCGCCGCGGTGCCAAGCGCGTCTGCGTGACGATGTGCATTGGCGGCGGCATGGGCGCGGCGGGCATCTTCGAAGTGCTCTGAAGACCATGGCCGTCTCGCCGGAGGTCTTCCTGCAGATGGGCCGCGAGATCCTGGCCAAGCAAGCCTTCAGCCGCCTGCTCGGCACGGAACTGGCGGCGCTGTCCCCGGGCAAGGTCGAGCTGCAGTTGGTGCTCAAGCCCGAGCATCTGCAGCAGCATGGTTTTGCGCATGGTGGCGTCGTCAGCTATCTGGCCGACAACGCGCTGACCTATGCCGGCGGCACGGCCATGCAGGTCGAGGTCGTGACGAGCGAGTTCAAGGTGAACTATGTGCGTCCGGCCGTTGGCGAACGCCTGATCGCCCGCGCCAGCGCCGACGCGGTCAGCAAGAACCAGGCGGTCTGTCGCTGCGAGATCTTTGCCGTCAAGGGCGGCGCCGAGAAGCTCTGTGCGCTGGCGCAGGGCACCATCGTCCGCGTTGCGGGCGACTGATCATGGCCGACCTGGGCATTGAGCCCACGGCCGTCACCACAACGGGATAGCAGCCATGCGCGACACCCTGGAGTTCCTTCTGTTCGACTGGCTGCGTGCTGGCGACCTCACCGCGCGCGAGCGCTTTGCCGACCATTCGCGCGAGACCTTCAGCGCCGTGCTCGACACCTGCGAGCGCATCGCCCGCGAGAAGTTCGCGCCGAGCTACAGGCTGATGGACACGGAGGAGCCGCGCGTGGTTGTGGATGAAGGTGGCGAGCGCGTGCACCTGCCCGCGGCGACGCTGGAGGCGGTCAATGCCCTGGTGGACTCCGGCATGATGGCTGCGGCGCATGACTACGAGCTGGGCGGCATGCAGCTGCCCTGCCTCGTCGAGACGGCCGCCAATGCCTTCGTCAGCATGGCCAACGTCCACGCTGGCTCCTACGGCGTGTTGACGACCTGCAATGCCAACCTGCTGATGGAACACGGCAGCGAGCGCCAGCGCGAGGTGTTCGCCAAGACGCTGCTGGCTGGTCAGTGGTTCGGCACCATGTGCCTGTCGGAGCCGCAGGCGGGCTCGTCGCTGTCCGACGTGGTCACGCGCGCTGAATTGGAAGACGAGGCCGACACCCTCGGAGCGCGCTACCGGCTGCGCGGCAACAAGATGTGGATCTCGGGCGGCGAGCATGAGCTGCGCGAGAACATCGTCCACCTGGTGCTGGCCAAGATCCCGGGGCCGGACGGCAAGCTCATTCCGGGCACCAAGGGCATCTCGCTCTTCATCGTGCCCAAGCAAATGGTCGGTGAGAACGGCCAGCTGACCGGCGAGCGCAATGACATCGCGCTGGCCGGGTTGAACCACAAGCTCGGCCACCGCGGCACGACCAACTGCTTGCTGAACTTCGGCGAAGGCCGCTTCCAGCCGGGCGGCAAGGCGGGCGCGGTGGGCTATCTCGTCGGCAAGCCCGGCGAGGGCCTGCGCTGCATGTTCTTCATGATGAACGAGATGCGCATTGGCGTGGGTCTCGGTGCCGTCATGCTGGGCTACGCCGGCTACGAGGCCAGCCTGGAATACGCCAAGCAGCGTCCCCAGGGCAGGCCGATGACCGCGACCGGCAAGGACGCGGCCAGCCCGCAGCGGCCCATCATCGAACACGCCGACGTGCGCCGCATGCTGCTGGCGCAGAAGAGTTATGTCGAAGGCGGCCTGGCGCTGGAGCTGTACTGTGCCCGTCTCGTCGACGAGCTGAATACCGGTGACGCGAAGGCCGAAGCCCAGGCGCTGCTGGACGTGCTCATTCCCATCGCCAAGAGCTGGCCGAGCGAGTGGTGCCTGGAGTCCAACTCGCTGGCCATCCAGGTGCTGGGCGGCTATGGCTACACGCGTGATTTCCCCGTCGAGCAGTACTGGCGCGACCAGCGCCTGAACATGATCCACGAGGGCACGCACGGCATCCAGGCGCTGGACCTGCTGGGTCGCAAGGTGGTGCAGCAGGGCGGGGCGTCTCTCGCTGCTTTGGCCGCGCGAGTGCAGCAGACCATCGAGCGCGCGATGCAGACCGACTGGGCGCCGCAGGCCAACCAGCTGGCCGCAGCGTTGGCACAAGTGGGCGGCGCGACCAAGAAGGCCTGGAGCACGGGCGAGCCCGAAGAAGCGCTGGCCAATGCGACGCCCTATATGCAGGCCTTCGGCCACACGGTGCTGGCCTGGCTGTGGCTGGACGTCGTGCTGAGCGTGCACGGGGACAGCGACTTCGCCCACGGCAAGCGCGCCGCGGCCCGCTACTTCTTCGCCTACGAGCTGCCCAAGATCGGCGCCTGGCTGGACGTGGTTGCGCGCCGCGAGCCGCTGTGCCGCGAAATGAAAGCTGAATACTTCTAAGGAGACACCATGAGCACCAAAGTCCAAGACCTCTTCGACCTGAGCGGCCAGGTGGCCCTCGTCACCGGCGGCTCGCGTGGCCTGGGCCTGCAGATCGCCGAAGCCCTCGGTGAAGCAGGCGCCAAGATCATGCTGACCTCGCGCAAGGCAGCCGACCTGGAAGAGGCCGCGGCCCATCTGCAGGCACGCGGCATCGACACGCGCTGGATCGCGGCCGACGCGGCCAAGGAAGAGGATGCGCAGCGCGTCGTCAGGGAGACGATGGAGCGACTCGGCCAGATCGACATCCTCGTCAACAACGCCGGCGCGAGCTGGGGTGCACCCGCCGAGGAACACCCCATCGAGGCCTGGGACAAGGTCATGGACCTCAACATCCGCAGCCTTTTCGTCTTTGCGCAAGCGGTGGCCAAGGCCAGCATGATCCCGCGCAAGTCGGGCCGCATCATCAACGTGGCCTCCATCGCGGGCCTGGGCGGCAACTCGGCCGTCATGAAGACCATTGCCTACAACACCAGCAAGGGCGCGGCCGTGAACTTCACGCGCGCGCTGGCCGGCGAGTGGGGCGCCTACGGCATCACCGTCAACGCGCTGGCGCCGGGCTTCTTCCCGAGCAAGATGACCAAGGGCCTGATGGCGACCATCGGTGAAGAGCAACTCGCTTCCCACGCGCCGCTGAACCGCATCGGCGATGACGACGATTTGAAGGGCGCGGCCCTGCTGTTTGCGTCCAGGGCCGGCAAGCACATCACTGGCCAGATCCTGGCGGTGGACGGCGGCGTTTCGGCCATCCATGGCGGATGATGGGCGGATGGAGTTCCCGGTCCACATCCCCTTCGTCCAGCAACTCGGCTTCACGCTGCACTCGGTCGGTGACGGCGAAGCCGAGCTTCGGCTATTGATCAGCGAGCAGCACCTGAACTCCTGGCGCGTGGCCCACGGCGGCGTCGTGATGACGCTGCTGGACGTGGCGATGGCGCATGCCGCCCGCAGCGTGAACCGGCACCTGCCGGACCTCGGTCCGGGCGTCGTCACGGTGGAGATGAAGACCAGCTTCATGCGCCCCGGCGAGGGCGAACTGCGCGCGGTGGGCAAGCTGCTGCATCGCTCGACGACCATGGCTTTCTGCGAGGGCTCGGTATTCGGTGCGGGTGACAAGCTCTGCGCCCATGCGACGGGCACCTTCAAATACCTGCGCGCTCTGCCGGCGGGCCGGCAGTTGAAGCCGCTGGGTGGTGAAGGCGACTGAGGCGCTGCGGCAGGCCTCACCCGCCTTCGATCAGTTGGACGCTTTGCACAACTTTGCGGCGCGACGGGCGCTTGTCCGACCACCGCGCGTCGGGGCCAGTCGTTGAATGACCTCCTGTCACTTGGAGATCGTCATGCTCAACAGAACCCTCCTCGCTTCGTGTCTGGTCGCCAGCTGTGCCTTTGGTGCAGCAGCACTCCCGACCGCAGCCGCAGCACAGGTCAGCGTGTCCATCCGGACCGCACCGCCGCCTCCACGTCATGAAGTGATGCCGGGCGCGCGCCGCGGCTATGTCTGGGTGCCCGGCTATTGGAACTGGAACGGCCGCCGCCACGTCTGGCAGCAGGGCGTCTGGGTGAAGGAGCGCCGCGGCTACATGTACAACCAGCCCGCCTGGGAGGAGCGCAACGGCCACTGGGAGCTGCGGCGCGGTGGCTGGGCCCGCGGCGACGCGGACCGTGATGGCGTGCCCAACGGTGCCGACCGCCGGCCCAACGATCCCCACCGCCGCTGATGCTGCGAGGCTCGCATCGCATCGATCGCGGGCTTGAGTGCTTTTATGAAACGGCGTTCCAATATTTGGCGCAAGTGGCACAATGGCGCCAGCGTCAGCACCTCGCTTCGAGGTGCGCGGTTGGCCAGGTTGCTCCATCGGGACCATGCAGTCCCGGCCTTTCGAGGCGGACGCCTGGCATGACGGCCCGCGCTCGAGCCCCTCTGGCTCGAGCAGCCGCGGCCCATGCAACCGGGGTGGCCTGTGCCGCCCCAGCCCCCATTCCGCTACCGAAAGCCACCCGCCATGAAGATCGCCCTCATCATCGAGAACAGCCAGGCCGCCAAGTCCGAGATCGTCCACAACGCCCTCAAGACCGTTGCCGAGCCGCTGGGCCACAGCGTCCACCACTACGGCATGTACACGCCCGAGGACAAGGCGTCGCTCACCTACGTGATGAACGGCCTGCTGGCCGGCATCCTGCTGAACTCCAAAGCCGCCGACTTCGTCGTCACCGGCTGCGGCACCGGCATGGGCTCCATGCTGGCCTGCAACTCCATGCCCGGCGTCTTCTGCGGTCTGGTCATCGACCCGACCGACGCCTTCCTGTTCGGCCAGATCAACGACGGCAACTGCATGTCCATGCCCTACGCCAAGGGCTTCGGCTGGGCCGCTGAGCTGAACCTGCAGGACTGCTACCGCAAGCTGCTCGAGAACGAGCGCGGCGCCGGCTACCCCAAGGAGCGCGCCGCCATCATGGCCAAGAACCGCGGCATCCTGAAGGACCTGAAGGCCGCGT
>NZ_JBFULE010000074.1:0-14325 GCF_056400485.1 Roseateles sp. P5_B10 | reverse complement strand
GTCTTCCAGCCCGCCGTGCCGGGCCTGGCCTATGCCCGCACCGACATGGGCGGCGCCTACCGCCGCGACACCGCCACCGGTCCCTGGCAGCCGCTGTTGGACTGGTTGCCGCTGAGCGAAGTCAACCTGATGGGCGTGGAGAGCCTGGCCGTCGACCCCAACGACTCCGACGCCCTGTATCTGGCTTGCGGCACCTACACCAACCCCGCCGTGCCCAATGGCGCCGTGCTGCGCTCACACGATCGCGGCCGCACCTTCCAGCGCACCGACTTGCCCTTCAAGCTCGGCGGCAATGAGGGCGGCCGCGGCAATGGCGAGCGGCTGGCCGTGGACCCCAATGACGGCCGCGTGCTCTACCTCGCCAGCCGCTTTGCCGGCCTGTGGCGCAGCGCGGATGCAGCCAAGAGCTTCCAGCGCGTGGACGCTTTCCCCGACTCGGCCTGGCGCCGCGACGCGGCCGACGGCCCGCCACCCAGCTGGGGCGGCAGCGACGGCAAGGCGACGATCAACTTCGTGCTCTTCGACCCGAGCAGTGGCACACGCGGCCAGCCCAGCCGAACGATCTACGCGGGCGTGTCGGTCATCGGCCGGCCCAGCCTTTGGGTGAGTCGCGATGCCGGCACGAGCTGGCTGCCTATCCCCGGTGCCCCGACGCAGTACCGCCCGATGCGCGCCGCGCTCGCGAGTGACGGCAAGCTCTACATCGCCTATGCCAGCGACCCCGGCCCGCACCGTATGAAAGACGGCGCGGTCTGGCGCTACGACATCCCCAAGCAGGCTTGGGCCGACATCACGCCCGAGCGCCCCAGCGCCGCCCTCCCCTTCGGTTATGCCACCGTCGCCGTCGATGCCGCGACCCCGCAGCGCCTGCTCGCCAGCACGGTCGGCCGCGGCGGGGGCGACCAGCTCTTTCGCAGCACCGATGGCGGCGCGACGTGGAAGCCGCCGTTCCTCGCTGCGAAGTTCGACGCCGCCGCCGCGCCTTACGTTGCCGACACGCCGGTGCACTGGATGTACGACGTCAAGATCAACCCCGCCAACCCCGACCATGCCCTCTTCACCACCGGCTATGGCGGCTGGGAAACGCTGGACCTGACCCAGGCCGACAACGCCAAGCCCACGCATTGGCAGGTCATGAGCACCGGCATCGAGGAGACCGTGGCCCTGGCGCTGCACAGCCCGACCCAGGGCGTCCCGCTCGTCACGGCCATCGGTGACTACTCGGGCTTCGTCCATGCCGACCTCGACGTGCCCGCACCCGGCAACCCCAAGCCGCCCTTCTTCGGCAACACGCACGACGTGACCGGCGCCGAGCTGGCGCCCGAGGTCATCGTGCGCATCGGCCATGCACGCATCGGCAAAAACCTGGGCTATTCGCTGGACGGCGGCAAGACCTGGCGTGAGCCGGCCGCCGTGCCCGACCCCAAGTCCGGCGACGGCTTCATCGCCGTGTCTGCGGATGGCAAGGCCTGGGTCTGGACACCGAAGGGTGGGCAGCCCCATGTCAGCCACGACCGCGGCGACACGTGGACCGCGGCGCAGGGCCTGCCCGCCGGCACCCGTGTCGTTGCCGACCGCGTGAACCCGCGCCGCTTCCACGCAATGGCGCTGTTCGACGACAAGCTGTACGCGAGTGACGACGGCGGCAAGACCTTCAGCGCCCGGCCGCTGGCCCTGCCCGASGGTGCCGTCGAACGCCCCGCGCCGCGCAACCACGACGGCGGCGACCGCGGCGACCACCGCGGCGGCCAGGACAGGCTCTACGCCACGCCCGGCCGCGAGGGCGACCTGTGGCTCGCGGCCTACCACGGCCTGTACCGCGCCGGTGATGGCAAAGGCTTCAAGCGGCAGCCCGCCGTCACGCAGATCCACGCCTTCGGCTTTGGCCGCGCGTCGCCAGGCTCAGCCGAGCCGGCCCTCTACCTCGTCGGTGTCGTCTCCGGCCAATACGGCATCTTCCGGTCGGCCGACAGTGCAGCGAGCTGGCGGCGCATCAACGACGACGCGCACCAGTGGGGCCTGATCCTGCAGATCAGCGGCGACCCCAAGGTGTTTGGCCGCGTGTACGTCGGCACGCATGGCCGCGGCGTGCAGTACGGAGATCCAAATCCCTAATCAGAGGCGCCGCCCATCGTCAGATTGACGGTCGTGCCCGTCATGCCGCTTGCCTTGTCGGAGGCCAGGAACACGGCCATCTGCGCCACTTCCTCGAGCCTCATGACGCGTTTCGGGTGGCTCCAATTGGCGAGGAAGGCCTGGAACTGCTCCCACGTCATGCCCATTCGCGCGGCCTTGAGCTCGAAGGCTTCCTTCATCACCTGGGTCTCGGGCATGCCATGCGGGCGCAGGCCGACGACGCGGATGCCATGCGGCGCCAGTTCGGTGGACAGGTCCCGCGTCAGCGCCTCCTTGGCGGCTTGCGYGGCACCATAGCCGCCGTTCAGCGCCGTGCCGGTGCGCCCCGGCAGCGCAGTGACGGTCATGATGACGCCTGACTTGGCCGCTACCATGCGCCGCGCCGCAAGCCGCGCCGTCAGAAAGTAAGACCTGGCGTAGTCGACGACCGGGGCGGAGAACTGCGCCAGGCCCAGTTCCACCAGCGGCACGCCCAGGGCCATCACGTTCGAGAACCCCGCGGCGTTGAACGAGATGTCCAGGTGCCCTGCCTGTTCGACCACCGCCTGCAAATGCCGGTCAATAGCTTGCTCGTCAAGCGCGTCCACCTCCGCAGCATGGGCGGACCCGCCCGCCGACTCGATCTGGCCAGCCAGGGCTTGCACGCCGCCAAGCTGGCGGCCCGTCACAAAGACCTCGGCACCCTCCTTCGCGAACGCACGCGCAACGGCCCCACCGATGGCGCCAGCGGCGCCATAGATCACCGCTACCTTGTTCTTCAACAGCATGTCGCTTCCTTTCAGCATGGATGGCCAGCCGCAACTCAACGGCTGGCGACGGGGGATCCCGTCACTGCTGTAGACACCACGACATCAGCAAACTGGGCGGCGCTCGGGGACCGCCCAGTTCCGGCGCCCGCCGGTGTCTACAGGGATGAAGACAATCAATCCACGAAGCGAGGCACCGATGGACAGGGTGAATCCGGACTTGATCGACAAGGCGCGGGCCGGCGACGGCGACGCCTTCCGCGAGGCGCTCGCGCCCTACCGGCGCGAGCTGCAACTGCAWTGCTACCGAATGCTCGGCAATTTCCAGGACGCCGAGGACGCGCTGCAGGACACGCTGCTGGCGGCCTGGCAGGGCCTGGATGGCTTCGAAGGCCGCGCGTCGCTGCGCACCTGGCTCTACCAGATCGCAACGAACCGCTGCCTGAACCTGCGCCGCACCGCCAGCCGGCGGCCGACCAAGGCCTGGGACGTGCCCAACATCGAACCGCCCGAGCCGACCCGGCTCGGCGAGGTGGTGTGGCTGGAGCCCTATCCCGACGAGCTGCTGGACGGCGTCATCGACGTGGCGCCCGGCCCGCACACCGTCTACGAGCGCAGCGAATCCATCTCGCTGGCCTTCGTCACCGCCCTGCAGCTGCTGCCGCCGCGACAGCTGGCCGTGCTGATCCTGCGCGATGTGCTCGGCTTCAGCGCCAACGAGGTGGCCAACATGCTGGATGCGACGCTGGAGTCGGTGACCAGCGCGCTGAAGCGGGCCCGCGCCGGCCTGCAGCGCCGCCAGCCGACGGGCCGCGCCGCACCTCCTGTGATCGGCTCGCCAGCGGAGACGGCCATCACCGCGAAGTTCACCCAGGCCTACGAGACCGGCAACCTCGACGCCTTGGTGGCCCTGCTGACCGACGACGTGTTTGTCTCCATGCCGCCGATGCCGCTGGAGTACGAAGGCCTGGACGCCGCCACGCGCTTCTTCGCCAGCATCTACGGCGCCGGCCGGCGCTTCACGCTGCTGCCGACGCGGGCCAATGGCCAGCCGGCCTTCGGTGCCTACGTCCTCGCGCCCAACGGCATCCGCCATGGCGCCGGCCTGTTCGTGATGACGCTGGCGGGCGAGCGCATCTGTGCACTGACGCGCTTCGAGAGCAGCGTGCTGCCGTGGTTCGACCTGCCGCGGTCGCTGCCGCCGGTCACTTAGGTCGTGGTGGGGCGAGCCGCCGCAGCGACGACTTCAGCAGCCGGTCGCTGGCATCGTAGAGGCTGACCAGTTCCAGCTGCACCGGGCCGGTCGGCGTCCTGATCTCATGCAGATGGCGCCGCAACCGCCGGCCCGACTCGAAACGCGTGTCGTCGCTGGCCGGCCCCAGGCGCTGCGCGACCTCGGCAGGCGTCAGGCCGGGCGCGAGCGTCAGCGCCTCCTGTGCCCATCCGCTCTTGAGCGCCTGCAGTTCCGCCTCGGGCGGCGAAGGCGGATCGTCCATGGCCTCGAAGACGACGCGCGTGTCGTCCGGCCAGCTGGCGTCGCCCATCGGCAGGCGGAACATGCGCTCACGCAGCGAGTAGCCCCAGTCGTAGTCGGGCCCGCCGTCGTCGCGCAGGCCGTGCAGCAGGCGTGCGCTGAGGGTCAGGCGACGCTCGCCGTGCACCAGCGTCACGGCAAAGATGGGCCGGTCGGCGAAATTGCTCGGGCTCCAGTCGCGGTCCCAGCAATCGTCGAAGGCGAAGGAGAACAGGCCGCCAAAGAAATCGGTACCTCGTGCGACGCCGCTACCGAAGGCAACGCGGCATTGCAGCCGCAGGTCACCCAACCGTCGCTCGCCCTCGGGCACGCCGGGCGTGCGGATGTCGGGCCGCCAGGTCACACGGCCATCGGCCAGACGGCTGCGCACCTCGGTGCGCTCATCGAGCGCGTGCCACGTCGGGTCGACGACGAAACGGTCCTCGGCATCCAGCACCACCGGCTGGCGGCCACCGCGCGTCATCAGGCCCAGTTCGAGCGCTTGCGTCGTCTCGGCCTGAGTGCGCGCATAGACCTTGAACTTCAGCGCCGCGGCCGGCGCGAGGGCATGGTGTTTGTCGAACAACGACTCGGCCTTGAAGAGCTGGCCCAGCGTCTTCCTCTCGCGCGCCGTGGCAGCTTCGCCCTGCACCTCGACGCGGCCGAGCTGGGCCTCGGGCGGTGGCGCGCTGGCGGGCAGCGCGAGCGCGCCGGCCAGCAGCACCATCGAGAGGTTCATCACACCAACGCGAATGCGTCCCGCGTCAGGTTCTCGGGCGCCTCGCCGGCCGTGCGGCAGGCCACGTCATCCTCGATGCGGATGCCGCCGTAGCGCGCCAGCCGGTCAACGCAGTCCCAGTCCACCTGCGCCGCCTGCGGCGATGCGCGCAGCTGGCGCAACAGCGTCGGGATGAAGTACAGCCCCGGCTCGATGGTGACCACCATGCCCGCCTGAATCGGCCGCGTCAGCCGCAAGTAGCGGTGGCCTTCGGGCTTGTCGGCCACGCCGCCGTCCTCGTTGGCCATGAAGCCGCCGACGTCGTGCACCTGCAGGCCCAGCAGATGGCCGATGCCGTGCGGGAAGAAGGGCTTGGTGACGCCTTCGGCCACCATCGCCTCATCGCTCATGTTGACGATGCCGGCCTCGCGCAGCACGCGGGCGATGCGGCGGTGCGTGCTGAGGTGGATGTCGCGGTAGTCGACGCCCTCGCGCACCTCGTCGACCAGGCCGAGCTGCTCACGCTCCATGGCCGCGATCAGCGCCGCGAACTCGCCGTGGCCGGGCGCCGCCCAGGTGCGGGTGATGTCGCTGGCATAGCCGTTGACCTGGGCGCCGGCGTCGATGAGGAAGCTGCGCGACTCAGCCGGCGGGCTTTCATCCTGGTACTGGTAGTGCAGCACCGCGGCGTGCTCGTTGAGGCCGACGATGTTGGTGTAGGGCAGGTCGCGGTCGGTGTGGCCGGTGGCGACGAGATAGGCGCGGTGGATGCCGGCCTCGCTCTCGCCACGCAGGAAGGCGGCGCGGGCGGCGCTGTGGCCGGGCACGGCGCGGCGCTGGGCGGCGCGCATCTGTTCCAGCTCATAAGGGCTCTTCACGCCGCGGGCCCAGTGCAGCAGGTTCAGCAGGGTCTCGGGGTTGTTGGGCGTGATGCCGGACAGCGCGGCATCGGCCTCACCGATGATGGCCGTGCGCGGCGTGACGCAGTCAGCCAGCGCGGTGGCGGCCTCTTCGGGCTCGCGAATGACGACCAGCTCGACCGCATCCACCCACTCGCCGCTCGGCGCGCTGGGCGGCACATGCCAGTAGTCGTCGGGCTGGTAGTAGACGACGCGCAGCTTCCTGCCCGGGCGCACGGCCAGCCAGGAATGCGGGTGGTTGGTCAGCGGCAGCCAGTGCTTGAAATGTGGGTTGGCCTGGAAGAGATAGGGCCGGTCGTCGAGGAAGGCGTATTTCTCGATGCCGGAAGCGATCAGCAGCGTGTCGAAGCCGGTGCGCTCAAGTGCCGATTCGGCGTGCTGCTTAAGCGCGGCGAGGTGGTCTAGATAGAGGCTCATGCCCTGGCCCTCACTTGCGCACGTAGGTCAACTTCTTCGCGCCGCCGTCACAGCTGCCGATGACCTTGGCCTCTCCGACCTTGTCGCTGTCGACGACGGCGATCTCATAGCCCTTGACGCCCTTCTCATCGAGCTTGGCGGCGATCTCGGCCTTGAGTTCGTCGCAGGGCTTGGCGGCGGCAAAGGCAGCGGCGCAGCCCAGGGACAGGGCGACGGTCAGCAGGAGGGTACGCATGGCGGGCTTGGGCAGGGGTTGCGAGGCAGCCATTCTGCGGCAGAGCACCCCGGCAATCGAGATGCCCGCTGCCTCAGCCGTCCTTGTCCCAGACCACCCCCTCCTCCGTCAACATTGCATCCAACGCCACATCCAGCTGACTCGGCTTCAACAACGGCAAAAAGCCATGCGCATAGCCGATCCCAACAGCCGCCGGCCTGGGATCCATCTCCGCCAGCGTCTTGTCCATGAAGCCACCGCCATAGCCCAGCCGCAGGCCGGCAGGTCCGAAGCCCAGGCAGGGCACCAGCATCAGCTGGGGCTTGAACTCCTCGGTGTCCTTGGGCTTGGGGATGTGGAAGGCGTCTTCCTCCATCGGGCAGCCGGGGTACCAGACATGAAAGCGCAGCGTGCCGTGCACCTTGTCCACCACCGGCAGGCCGATGCGGCGATGGGGGTGGTTCTCACCCCATCGGTAAAGGGTGGGCAGGGGGTCGAACTCACCCTTGATGGGCCAGTAGGCACCGATGGTGGTCTCGCGCCGGCGCAGCAGCCAGACGCTCAGCACCTCCTGCAGCTCGGCGGCCAGGTCCAGGCGGTTGGGCAGGGCCAGCCGTTGTTCGATCAGCTTGTGCCGGATGGCGGCGCGGTCGTTGGCGTCCAAGAGCGTGGCTTTCTTCCGGACCTGTGAATCTGGCCATTGTGGGCCAAGCGCCGACCTCGCTAGAGTCCCGACCCAACGGAAACGCAGGGAGAACCACCAGTGCTGAACAAGCTCAACCAGCTCAGCGAATCAAGCGGGGCGCTCAAGCCGGGCCGCGGCATGATCAGCGGCGTCATCGCGCTCACGCTGGCCATCCTGTGCTTCCTCGGCGTGCTGGCCTTCCACTTCCYCGAATACCTGACGACGCCGCAGTTGCGCCAGTCCTACGACGTCGACGTGATCCGGCGCCTGCTGTACTGGGCCTTGGTGCTGTCCGGCGGGCTGGCGCTGTTCAACATCGTGTTCAGCCGCATGCGCTGGCTGGCGCTGTGGACCTTCGTGCTGCTGGGCCTGGCATTGGCGCTGGGCGGGCACAAGGTCGAGGTGGACCCGAACTTCCCCGACCACACGCCCTATGTCGGCCTGGACTGGTTCATCCTCGACCTGCTGGGCTCGACGCTGATTTTCGTCTTCATCGAGAAGCTGTTCGCGCTGCGCCGTGACCAGCCGGTGTTCCGCCCCGAGTGGCAGACGGATTTCCACCACTTCATCGTCAACCACCTGGCCGTGGGCTTCGTGATGCTGGCCACCAATCTCCTGGTGCACAAGTTCTTCGGCTGGGCGGCCAAGGACGGCATCCAGGGCTGGGTGCAGGGCCTGCCCTTCCCCGTCGCCCTCTTCCTCATCGTCCTGGTGGCCGACCTGGTGCAGTACTGGACGCACCGGGCCTATCACGAGGTGCCGACGCTGTGGCGCCTGCACGCGGTGCACCACAGCGTGAAGAGCATGGACTGGCTGGCCGGCTCGCGCCAACACATCCTGGAGCTCATCATCACGCGCACCCTGGTGCTGGCACCCATCTTCGTGCTGGGCTTCAGCAAGGAAGTCATCGACGCCTACATCGTCGTCGTCGGCTTCCAGGCGGTGTTCAACCACGCCAACGTCAGCGTGCGCCTGGGGCCGCTGCGCTACCTCATCGTGACGCCCAACTTCCACCACTGGCACCACTCGCAGGACCAGGAGGCGCTGGACAAGAACTACGCGGCTCACTTCGCCTTTCTTGACCACCTGTTCGGCACCGCCGTGCAGTCGGATCGCAAATGGCCGGAGCACTACGGCGTGCTGGGTGACTATGTGCCCGACGGCTTCCTGCGCCAGCTGCACTTCCCGTTCACCTGGAAGGGCTGATCACGCATGGACGCCTTCATTGAGCTCTGCGTCGAGCTGCTGCAGCCCCTCGGCCCGGTGCGGCCGCGCCGCATGTTCGGCGGCCACGGCATCTATGTGGACGGCTTGTTCATGGCCCTGGTCATCGACAACCAGCTCTATCTGAAGACCGATGACGTGTCGCGCGAGCGTTTCGTCGCGGCCGGCTGCGAGCCCTTCAGCTACGGGACCAAGAACGGCGAGCGTCAGGTGATGAGCTACTACCAGCCGCCCGAGGAGACGCTGGAATCACCTGCGCTGATGCTGCCCTGGGCGCGGCTGGCGCTCGAGGCGGCTTTGCGTGCCGCCAACGCCAAGGCCGCGAAGCCCGTGGYCAGGAAGAAATCAGCGGTTGGTGCAAAGCCCGCGGCCAAGAAATCAGCCGCCAAAAAACCGGCGACCAAGAAAACCACGGCTCGCCGAGGCTGACACCGGCGGCACCAGCAGCTCGAAGTCGGCGGCGGGCCAGCCTTCCAGCACCGCCGTCTGGCCCGGCGCCAGCGCCACGGCCTCGCCAGCCTCCAGCCACTTGTCTTCGGCCGGCTCGTCGGGGGTGCCCGACAGTGTCAGCCAGACGCGGCCACGGGCCACCGCCAGGCGGCGAGACTCGGCGCCACCGGCCAAGGTCATGGCCCGGCCACCGTCCAAATGCCAAACAGATTGCGCGTCGCTCATGATGAGACTCCTGGGTTGATGTCAGGGATTCTGCTTATTTCACCCAAGGCGGTCCAATGACTCCGCGGCGCCGATTGATACCATTCACGCATGAATCAGCCGAAGCAACCAGTCCGCCAAAGACCCCTGTCCATCGGTCCGCTGCGCGCCTTCGAGGCCGTCGCCCGCCTGCTGTCCTTCCGCGCGGCGGCCGAGGAACTGAGCCTGACTCAGTCCGCCATCAGCCGGCAGATCCAGTCGCTGGAGGAGGAGATCGGCTGCGTGCTCTTCCTGCGCGGCACGCGCAAGGTGGAGCTGTCCAGCGACGGTGCTGTGCTGCTGCCCACCGCCGTGGCCGTGCTCTCAAGGCTGGACCAGACCGTGCGCCAGATCCGCCGCTCGCGCGGCCGGCGCGTCGTCAACGTCAGCACCTTTGCGTCCTTCGCATCGCTGTGGCTGATCCCGCGCATGGAGGCCTTCCAGCGTGAGCATGCCGACATCGACATCCGCGTGTCGGCCTATGACCGCAAGGTCGACCTGGAGGACGGCGAAAGCGACCTGGCGCTGCGCTATGACGACCGCCCCTCGGTGCCGGCGGACGCCGAGCAGCTCTTCGAGGAACTGCTGTCGCCCTGCGTCAGCCCCTGGTATCTGCAGAACCCACCGGCGCCGCTGAAGCGCGCCGCCGACCTCGCCGGCCATGCGCTGGCCGAAGAAGACGACGCCCGCCCCAGCGCCGAGTTCCTGAGCTGGCGTCGCTGGCTGACCGAGATGGGGGAGCACGACCTGCAGCCGCGCCGCTGGCTGTACCTGAACTTCACCTACCAGCAGGTGCAGGCCGCGCTGACCGGTCAGGGTGTGGCGCTGGCCCGCCTGCCCCTGGTGCACGAACATCTGACGCGCGGCGAGCTCGTCGAGCCCTTCGGCAAGGCCGGGCGGCTGGGCTGCCCGTTCAGCTACTGGATGATGCTGGGCCCGAACGCGGCGCGCCGGCCCGAGGTGCAGCAGTTTGCGGACTGGGTGCGCGAGCAGGCTGCCATCACGCGGGCACAGGTGGCGGGGGTCTGACCTGTTGCGCTGCCGGCCGGGCCGGTCTGAACATCGGCCCATGCTGAAAACCATCCTGTCCTTCGGCGTCGCCGCCGGCTTGGCTGCAGGCGTGCCGCTGTTCGCCCTGCTCATCCTGAACCGCGGGGCGCCGCCGGCTCACGGCATGGTCATCGGCTACACGCTGATGCTGATCGCGCTGAGCCTGATCTTCGTCGCCATCAAGCGCCGCCGTGACGACGAACTTGGCGGCGTCATCCGTTTCTGGCCCGCCTTCGCGCTGGGCCTGGCCATCAGCCTCGTCGCAGGCGTCGTCTATGCGGCCGCCTGGGAGGTGACGCTGGCCGTCACCAAGATGGACTTCGGCACCGAGTGGGCCAAGATGTATCTCGCGCAGAACAAGGCCAAGGGCCTGCCCGAGGCCGAGCTGGCCAAGCTCGCCGCCGAGATGGACGAGTTCAAGCGCAACTACGCCAACCCGCTGTTCCGCTTCCCGATGACCATGGCCGAGATCGTGCCGGTCGGCCTGCTGGTGTCACTGATCTCGGCGGCCTTGCTGCGCAACCCGCGCTTCATGGCTTCGAAGCGGATCTGAGGAGACACCCATGCTGCCCACCGGCGCCGCCCTCTACGCCTTCCTGATCGCCACCCTGGTGCTCGCGCTGACACCAGGCCCCGGCGTCGTCTTCATCGTCGCGCGCACGCTGGCGCAGGGGCGCACGGCAGGCCTTGCGTCGGTCGCCGGCGTCGCCCTCGGCAATTTGACGAATGCGGTCGGCGCGTCCATCGGCCTGGCGGCGCTGTTCGCAGCGTCGTCGCTGGCCTTCACCGCTGTGCGCTGGGCCGGCGCGGCCTATCTCGTCTACCTTGGCATCCAGGCCCTGCGCCACCCGGCCGCAGTGGCTGACGGCACGCCGCCTGCACCCGCCGAGCCACGCAAGCTCTTCCGCGACGGCTTCTTCGTCGCGCTGCTCAACCCCAAGACGACGCTGTTCTTCGCCGCCTTCATCCCGCAGTTCCTGCACCCTGAGGGCTCGCAGGCCGCGCAAGCCTTGACGCTGAGCATCCTCTTCGTCGCGGTCGCCGCGGTGACGGACAGCGGCTATGCGCTGCTGGCCGGCTGGATGAAGCCGCTGCTGCGCGGCGCCAGCGGCCGCGGGCGCTATGTGTCGGCGCTGGTGTACTTCGCCCTGGGCCTGTATGCGGCCTTTGGCGGCAAGCAGAAAGCCTAGGCGGCCACGACCCGAGCGAGCGCCTGTGCCAGCGCCTGCTGCGAACGCAGCACATGGTTGACGCCGGCATCTTCCAGCCACCGCGCCTCTTCCGGCGTTTGGGCGACGACGGCACAGCGCAGCCCGGGATTGAGCTGGCGCGCCGTGGCCAGCATGGCCGGCACGACCCGCACATCAGTCACGGCCACTACCAACCAATCCGCCTGGGCAATGTGGGCCTGCACCAGCGTCATGGCCTCGCTGGCGTCGCCAAGCACGGCCGCGTGGCCGGCGGCACGCAGCTTCTCGACGACCTCGCGATCGCGGTCGATGACGACGAGCGGCCGGCTTCCCAGCTCGTCATGCAGGGCCGTACCCAGCGACCCGTGCCCGACCAGCACCACCTGGCCCGCCAGCGCGCTTACGGGCGTGTCGGCCGGCAGCTCGGCCAGCGGGTCGTCACGTGCCTCCAGCTTGCGTGCCCAGGCCGAACGCTTCAGCACCCAGCGGCGCAGAGGCTCGACGCCCGAGAACAGCACCGGGTTCAACGCGATGGAAACGATGGCACCCGCGACGACGAGGCTGGTCGCCTCGGGGGGAATCAGGTTGAGGCTCTGCCCCAGCCCCATCAGAATGAAGCTGAATTCACCGATCTGCGCCAGGCTGACCGCCACCGTCAGCGCGGTCGACAGCGGATAGCGCAGCAGCAGCACCAGCGCGCCGGCGGCGAACGTCTTGCCGACCAGGATGATGGCCACCGTCGCCAGCACCGCCAACGGCTGCTCGACGAGGATGCGCGGGTCGAACAGCATGCCCACCGCAACGAAGAACAGCACGGCGAAGGCGTCGCGCAGCGGCAGGCTCTCGTGGGCCGCGCGCTCGCTGAAGGCCGACTCGCGCAGCACCAGGCCCGCGAAGAAGGCCCCCAGCGCCACGCTGACGCCGAACAGCGCCGCCGCACCCACGGCCAGCCCCACGGCCGCGGCCACGGTGGCCAGCGTGAACAACTCGCGCGAGCCGGTGCGGTTGACCTGCCACAGCATCCACGGCAGCAGGCGCCGGCCCACCACCAGCATGACGGCCATGAAGGCGGCGACGGCGAGCAGCGTCTTGGCGATGGTCCAGGCCAGATTGCCGCCGCCTTCGCCCTGGCCGCTCAGCACCGGCATCAGCACCAGCGCCACCACCATGGCCAGGTCTTCGACCACCAGCCAGCCCACGGCGATGCGGCCATTGCCCGTGTGCAACAGCTCGCGCGACTCCAGCGCGCGCAGCAGCACCACCGTGCTGGCCACCGACAGCGCCAGGCCGAACACCAGCGACGCGCCCAGATCCCAGCCCCACCACCAGTGCGCCAGGCCAGCGCCCATCGCCGTCGCCGCGGCCATCTGCACCAGCGCGCCGGGCAGCGCGATGCCCTTGACCGACACCAGGTCGTGCACCGAAAAGTGCAGGCCCACGCCGAACATCAGCAGCATGACGCCAACCTCTGACAGCTGCTGGGCCAGGTGCACGTCGCCGACAAAGCCCGGCGTGTGCGGCCCGATCAGCACGCCAGCCAGCAGATAGCCGACCAGCGCGGGCAGCCGCGCCCATTGCGCGAGCAGGCCCAGCACCAGAGCCAGGCCAAAGGCAGCGGCCAGCGTCGAGATCAGGGTCATGCCATCGTGCATCGCCAATTACTCAGGAGTGAGGAGCTCGCGCTCGGTGAGGATCAGCGTCAACGCACGGTCATGCGCCTCGACGGGGAAGTGCGTCTCTGCGGCCGACCAGGCCAGGCCGACGGTCGTCACGCCCGGGTGTTCGGCCAGCCAACGGTCGAAATAGCCGCCGCCATAGCCCAGCCGAAAGCCCTCTCGCGTGAAGCCGACGCAGGGCACCAGCACGACGTCGGGTACGACGACCGCGCCGGTCGACGAGGCGATGCCACATTCGTCCTGGGCCGCGGGTACGCCGCCGTCCCAGCGGCGATAGACCATCTCAGCGGGTTCACGGCGCGCAAACGGCAGCGCGCGCGCGAATGGCAGAGGGCCGGGGTCGAACTCGCCCGGCAGCGGCCAGTACACGCCCAGCAGTTCGGGCTCGAGCTGGGCCAGCAGCTCGTGGAGGCCCAGTGCGATCGCGGCCTGCGCGGTCTGGAAGGCCGGGCTGGCCGCAAAGCCGCGGCGCGCGGCCAGCAGCTCGCGGCGCAGTGAAGGACGGTCGGGGTGAGAAGCAGTCATCGGCCAATTAAAACCCAGGGCCAGTCTGCTCCTCAGCCCTGATGACGCCACGGCACCTCACAACGCCCGGCTGGGGCTATGGTTGCCTTCGTCGCCAATGCTCGGAAGCCGCCATGCCCACGCCCGACACCCCCTTCCATCCCATCATCTACGTGCGCGGCTATGCGATGTCGCGCGGCGAGATCGACGAGACCACGGCCGACCCCTTCTGCGGCTTCAACCTGGGCTCGACGATGTACCGCGCCGTGCCCAACAAGACCGACAGGCCCCGCAAATACGTGTTCGAGTCGCCCGTCGTGCGGCTGGCCTCGGAGTACCAGTACAAGGACGTCTACGAGGACGGCTACGACATCGTCGACCCGGAGTGGGAGGCCGACTCCCTGGGCAAGCCGACCGACAACAAGCTGGGCAACCGCTGCATCGTCATCTATCGCTATTACGACGCCGCTTCCTCCTATCTGGGCAGCGGCAAGACGCCGGAGATCGAGGACTTTGCCAAGGGGTTGTCCAAGCTGGTCGCCCGGGTACGCGACCTGGTCTGCAAGAACCCCGACAACAAGATCAAGCCGGCCGACTTCCGCTGCTATCTCGTTGCCCACTCCATGGGCGGCCTGGTCT
>NZ_JBFULE010000073.1:0-14429 GCF_056400485.1 Roseateles sp. P5_B10 | reverse complement strand
GGCCGAGCGCCGGGCCTGCCATTGGCCAGAGGCCAATGGCCTTCCGTAGGCACAAGCAGTCCGCAGGGACTGCTTGTGTCCGGCTCCAGTTCACCAAGCCGGCCCGTCTGACGATGTGCTTGCCGGTCGATCCGGCAAGCATCGCCGTCCTCCAGGGGGACCGGGCGAGGGGCTCACACTTTTATCGAGAACGGGTTGAAGTTGGTGCCGCGGTCGTAATGGTCTTCACCTTCGGCGCGCTTCAGGAAGGCGACGACCTTGGCAGTCAGCGGGTACATGACGGCCTCCCAGATGGTCTTGAACAGGTACTGCGTGA
The DNA here is from genome assembly GCF_056400485.1 of Roseateles sp. P5_B10. Lineage (NCBI taxonomy): Bacteria > Pseudomonadati > Pseudomonadota > Betaproteobacteria > Burkholderiales > Sphaerotilaceae > Roseateles > Roseateles sp. P5_B10. Next base: position 14,113 of record NZ_JBFULE010000073.1, on the reverse strand, counting down.
CGATGACGGCGAAAAGCTGGTCGTTGGGCCAGATGCCGTAGAAGGCGATCAGGAAGAAGACACCCGTGTCGACCAGTTGGCCCACCACCGTGGAGCCGACGATGCGTGCCCACAGCATGCGGCCCTGCGTCGCGATCTTCATCTTGGCCAGCACGAAGCTGTTGGCAAAGCTGCCGCAGGCAAAGGCGATCATCGAACCCGCGACGATGCGCCAGGTGTTGCCGAACACGGCGTCAAGATGCGGCTGGTAGGCCGCCATGAAGTCGTTCTGCGCCGGCGGCAGGTTGACGACGACAAAGGCCATGAAGGCCGAGAACACCAGGGCGCCAAAGCCGGCCCAGACGACGCGGCGGTCGCGGCCGTAGCCGTAGACCTCGGTCAGGATGTCGCCAAAGATATAGCTGATCGGGAAGAAGAACAGGTCGGCGCCGAAGGTGACCGTGCCGATGACCGGCAAGGTCAGCTGGGCCGCCTTGGCCGCGCCGATCAGGTTGGAGCACAGCAGCACGCAGACGAAGGCCGCCATGATCAAGTCGTAGTACTTGAAGCTGCGGGGCGCTGCAGAGTTCATGGCAATGGCGCTTTCAATCGGTGTTCACAGGGCCACGTAGTGTGCCCGCCCCTCCAGTGGCTCCCGCAGAACCGGCTTCGCCGGGCTGCGTGGAGCGCCCCCTCGAGGGGGCCGGCGAAGCCGGTAGGGGGTGGGCCAGTCTCAGCAAGGTCTGATGCAGCTTGGGCGTGTCGATCGGCTTGGTCAGGAAGTCGTTCATGCCGGCGGCGAAGGCATCGTCGCGCTCCGAGATCAGGGCCGCCGCCGTCAGCGCGACGATCGGCAGCTCGGCAGCCGAGAAATGCTTGCGCAGTTCGCGCGTGGCATCGTGCCCGCCCATGACGGGCATCTGCACGTCCATCAGCACGATGTCGAAGGGCTTGCCGACGCTGGCCGCGGCCAGCACGGCCTCGATGGCCTGGCGGCCGTCGCTGGCCTGGGCGACCTCCATGCCCCATTGCTCCAGCTGAGCCACGGCGATCAGCATGTTGACCGGGTGGTCCTCGGCGATCAGCACGCGCCGGCCATGCAGGGCCTCGTGGGCCGCACTCTGGGCACGCGTCTCGCGCGGCTGGTGGGCCATGGGCGCCGGCGCGGCGGGCAGGGGCAGTTCGGCCCAGAAGGCCGAGCCCTCGCCCGGGGCGCTGTTGACGCCGACTTCGCCGCCCATCAGCATGGCGAGTTCGCGGCAGATGGACAGGCCCAGGCCGGTGCCACCGAAGCGCCGCGTCGTCGACTCGTCGGCCTGGGTGAAGGGCTGGAAGAGCCGGCCCTGCTGTTCGGTCGCGATGCCGGGGCCGGTGTCGCGCACCTCGATGTGCACCCACTCGCCGGCGCTGCCGCGCGCGTTGGCGGGCAGGGCCTTGACGCTGACCGTGACGCCGCCGGTCTCGGTGAACTTCAGCGCATTGGTCAGGTAGTTGGACAGGATCTGGCGCGTGCGCAGCGGGTCGCCGAAGACCCAGCTCGGCAGGGCTGGGTCGATCTCGACGGCGAAGGTCAGGCCGCGCGCCTGGGCCAGCGTGAGGTAGGCCAGGCGGATGGAGGCGAGCAGCTCGCGCAGCGAGAAGGGCTGGCTCTCCAGCGTCAGCCGCCCGGCCTCGATCTTGGACAGGTCCAGGATGTCGGAGATCAGCCCGGACAGGCTTTCGGCGCTGTCCATCATCTGGTTGAGATAGTCGCGCCGCTGCTGGTCGGAGAGGTCGGGCTGCTGGGCCAGGCGGCCCAGGCCGAGCAGGCCGTTGAGCGGCGTGCGGATCTCATGGCTGGTGTTGGCCAGGAAGGCGCTCTTGGCGCGGCTGGCGGCCTGGGCCTCGTCCTTGGCGTGGGCGAGCTGCTGCTCGACGCGGCGGCGCTCGGTGACGTCCTCGATGATCCAGATCGTGCCGCCGCGGCTCGGGTGGGCCGGGTCGACGGCCTGGGCGAGCAGGCGGGCCAGGAAGGTGGAGCCGTCGCGGCGGCGCATGATGCGCTCGGCCTCGACCTGCTGGCCGCCCGCGAGCTGCGGCCCGAGGTCGCGGCCCACGGCCTGCCACTCCTCGACGCCGGGCCAGACGACGCTGCCATGCTGGCCGATCAACGCGCCGCGCTCCCAGCCGAACATGGCCTCCACGCGCGGGTTGGCCAGCACGAACTGCTGGTCGCGCGTGAGGGCAATGCCGATGGACGCGTTCTCCAGGATGGCGCCATGCACGAGGCGGGTGCGCTCGCTCTCGCTCACGTCGCGCGCATACAGCACGAGGTAGTTCTGCCCGTCCATCTCGAAAGGCGCGACCGACACCAGCATGGAGACGGCGCTGCCGTCCTTGCGGCGGAAGCTGATGGGCACGTTGTTGGCGAGGCCGTCGCGGTGGATGGCCTCGCGGATGGCGGTGCGGTCGGCGGCGTTGTGCCAGATGCCGATGTCCTCGGCCGTGCGGCCCAGCACCTCGGAATTGCTCCAGCCAGTCAGGCTTTCGAAGGCCTTGTTGACCATCGCATAGCGGCCGCTCTCGGCCTCGGTCAGCGTGATGACGTCGGGGCTGGTGGCCACCAGGTGCGACAGCAGGCCCTCCGAGCGGCGCAGCGCGTCCTGGGCGCGGCTCTGCTCGGTCTGGTCGGTGAAGAAGGTCAGCGTGGCCGGGCCCGAGGCAGTCTCGACACGCACGCTGGTGGCCTGCACCAGGCGGCGCCGCCGCGACAGCGTGCGCAGCCGGTACTCGGCCATGGGCTGCATTGCGCCTGGGGCCATGCCCTCCAGCCGTGCGGCCTGCTGGCGGGCGGTCTCGTCGTCACCAGGCTCGTAATGGCTGAACAGGTCCTGCCCGATCATGCTGGAGCGCTGCGCGTAGCCGAACATCGCCATGGCGGCCGGATTGGCATCGACGACGCGGCCCCAGCGGTGCAGCACCAGCGGGCTGGGCGAGCGGCGAAACAACTCGCGGTAGCGCGTCTCGGTCGCCTGCACGGTCTGCTCGGCGGCCACTTCGCCCGTCACGTCACGGCCCACGCCCCAGTAGCCGCGGAAGTTGCCCTGCGCGTCAAAGCGCGGTTCGCCGCTGATGGAGACCCAGCGCGCGCTGCCGTCCATGCCGACGCGTCGCGCCACCATGCCATGGAAGGGTCGGTGCGATTCGAGATCGGCGCGGTGAGCGTCGAGTTCGTCATCGGACAAGCCCATGCCGTCGATTTCCCACGGGGTCTTGCCCAGGCGGGAATTGAGGTCCAGGCCCGAGGTGCCGGGCCTTTCCTCGGCGACATGGGTGAAGCGGAACTCGCGGTCCATCTCCCAGTACCAGTCCACGGCCATGCCCAGCAGGCCGCGGAAACGCGCCGTGCRCTCGTCGGCCTCGGCCAGCGAGCGCTTGACCATCCTCAACAGGCCCAGGCCGGCCACCAGGCCCGAGCCCAGCAGGCCGAACTGCACGATGACACGCAGCACGAGGCTGGACGCCCCCATGGGATGCGTGACCCAGCCCAGTGCCTCGCCGGCGCCAAGGCCCGCCAGCGCGACGGCGCCCAGCAACGTCAGCACGGCGCCGGCAAACAAGCCCAGCAATCCCGTGGCGAAGGCGACGACCAGACTCATCAGCGGCAGGCACAGCGACCACAGGCCCAGGTCGCGCGACACGGCAGCGGCCACCGGCAGGGCCAGTACCAGCGCCATCATGCCCAGCGTGATGAGAGGCTGTTCCTTGCGGCGCGGCGCGCGCGAGAGCACGACCAGGCGCAGCAGGGCCAGCACCGAAATCAGCAGCGCCAGCGCCACCGGCGGCCAGCCGTCCAGCCATTCACCGCGCTGGCGCGTGAGCCACAGCAGCGCGGCCACCGGCACGAAGACCGGGCCGCAAGCCATCAGGAAGACCAGCGAGGCCTGCCAGCGCATGCTGGTTTGCAATCGTTCCCGCTGCTGCTCGGGCGGTTCGGCGTGCCCGACGAGGCTGCTGAGTTCTTCGCCGGTCCGCACCATGTTCAGGCGAGCGCCAATCTGGTGGCTTCGGCCACGGCACGGGCGCGCTCGGCGAAATCGGCACCGCTGCTGGCGTAAAGGATGGCGCGCGAGGAGTTCACGACCAGCGGCGCACTGCGGCCCGCGGCCTGCACGACGGCCGCCGCATCGCCACCCTGTGCGCCAACGCCCGGCACCAGCAGCGGCAGCGTCGGTGCGAGCTCGCGCACACGGGCGATCTCGCCAGGGTAGGTGGCGCCCACGACAAGGCCGAGCTGGCCATTGCGGTTCCACTGCGTCTCGGCCAGATGGGCCAGATGCTCGAACAGCCGCGGCTGGCCGGGCACGTCGGCCAGGCGCTGCATCTGCCAGTCGTCGCCACCCTTGTTGGAGGTGCGGCACAGCAGGATGGCGCCCTTGCCTTCGTAGGCGAGATAGGGTTCGACGGAATCGAAGCCCATGAAGGGCGACAGCGTGACGGCGTCGGCCTGGTAGCGCACGAAGGCCTCGCGGGCGTATTGCTCGGCGGTGGAGCCGATGTCGCCACGCTTGGCGTCGAGGATGACGGGCACGCCGGGCGCGACCTCGTGGATGTGCGAGATGAGGCGCTCGAGCTGCCCTTCGGCACCGTGGGCGGCGAAGTAGGCGATCTGCGGCTTGAAGGCACAGACGAGGTCCTTGGTCGCGTCGACGATTGCCGCGCAGAAGTCATAGAACTTCGACGCGTCGCCGGCCCAGGCGCCCGGCAGCTTGGACGGCTCGGGATCKAGGCCGACGCAAAGGCGCGATTGGGGGGTCTGGGCTTGGAGCTGGGCGACGAAGGTCATCAGTAGGCGGAAATGGGAAGGGTTCGGGCAAGGACGAATTCTGCAAAGGCCTCGGCCGGCAGCGGCCGGCTGAACAGATAGCCCTGCACGGCATGGCAGCCCTGGCGGCGCAGGAAGGCGAGCTGGCCCTCGGTCTCGACACCCTCGGCCAGGGTCTGCAGGCCCAGGGCGCCGGCCATGCGGATGACGGCGTCGACGATGGCGCGGTCTTCGGYGTCGTCGGTCAGGTCGCGCACGAAGGACTGGTCGATCTTGAGCTTGCTGACGCGGAACTTCTTCAGATAGCTCAGCGATGAGTAGCCGGTGCCGAAGTCGTCGATGGACAGATGCACGCCGCGGGCATGCAGTTCGTTCATGACGGTGATGGCGACGGCCGGGTTGTCCATGGCGGCGCCCTCCGTCAGCTCCAGCTCCAGGCGCCCGGCCGGCATGCCGACCTCGTCCAGCACGCGGCCAACGAGCTCGGGCAGGTCGTCATGGCGGAACTGCACGGCCGACAGGTTGACGGCCATCGTCAGCCCGGGCAGGCCGGCGGCATCCCAGCGACGCAGCTGCGACAGCGCTTCACGCAGCACCCATTCGCCGATCGGCAGGATCAGGCCTGAGGTCTCGGCCACCGGGATGAACTCGGCCGGCGAGACCCAGCCCAGCTCGGGATGGTTCCAGCGCAGCAGGGCTTCGGCGCCGACGATGGTGCTGTCGCCATCGGCATCCAGCGAGAACTGCGGCTGGTAATGCAGGCTGAGCTGGTTGCGTTCCTGGGCGCGGCGCAGCGCGTTCTCCAACTGCAGGGCACGGGCCGACTGGGCCTGCATCTCGCTGGTGAAGAAGCGGTAGGCGTTGCGGCCGTCGCGCTTGGCGCGGTACATGGCCGCGTCGGCGCATTTGCACAGCGTGTCGAAGTCGTCGCCGTCGGTCGGGAACATCKCGATGCCCATGGACGGCGTGACGGTCAGCTCCTGCTGCTCGACGTGAAAGGGCGCGCTGGCCAGCGCCATCAGCTTGGTGGCCAGGTGGGCGGCGCCAGCGATGTCGGTCAGCGGCAGCACCAGCACGAACTCATCGCCACCCATGCGGGCCACGGTGTCCTGCTCGCGCACCGCGCCACGCAGCCGTGAGGCGAGCTGGGTCAGCAGGCTGTCGCCGACGCGGTGGCCGAGGGAGTCGTTGACGTTCTTGAAGTGGTCCAGGTCCAGGAAAAGCACGGCCAGCGGCTCGTCGCCGCGGCGCGCGATGTCGATGGCCTGGCTGGCGCGGTCGGCCAGCAGGTGGCGGTTGGGCAGGCCGGTCAGGCCGTCGAACAGGGCCAGGCGCTCGGCGCGTGCCTCGGCCGCCTGCTGCTCGGCAATCTTGAGCTCCAGGGCTGCGACGGTCTGGCTGAGCTGCTCGGTGCGCTGCACCACCAGGGCCTCAAGCTGGGCCTTGGCCTGCACCAGCTCCAGCTCGGCCTGCTTGCGGGCGGTGATGTCCTGGGTGATCCAGATCGAGCCGCGCGACAGGTCGCTGCGGTCAATGGCCTTGCTGCGCACCTCGCAGTAGATGGAGGTGCCGTCCTTGCGGGCGAGCAGCATCTCGGCGTGGAAGGCGTCGCCGCGCGCCAGCGGCGCGTAGCAGGCGTCGCCAGCGGCCTTCCAGTCCTCGTCGGTCAGGTACCAGGCGCGCGACAACTGGCCGTCGAGCTCGCCCGGCGCATAGCCGAACAGTTGCTCGAAGGCGCGGTTGCAGCGCGTTACGCGGCGGCCGCGCAGGAAGACGATGCCGACCATGGCGTGGTCGAAGATGAGCTGCTGCTCGGCGTGCAGGTCCTGCAGCGTGGCATCGGCCAGCTTGCGCTCGTGGATGTCATCGACGATCCAGATCGAGCCATCGGCCGGATCGTCGGCATGGATGAGGCGGCCCGTCAGATGGGCCCAGAACAGCTCGCCGTTCTGGCGCCGCATCAACTGCTCGTCGCGGAAGGTTTCGCCGGCGGCCAGCACCGGGTAGGCCCGAGCGCCCAGGCTGCGGGCGTCCTGCTCGCTCTCGTACAACTCCAGGCTGCTGGTGCCAACGGCCGCATCCGGGCTGTCAAAACCGAAGATCTCGGCGTAGCGCTGGTTGCAGCGCACCAGGGTGCGCGCCTTCACGAAGACGACGCCGACGCCTGCGTTGGCCAGGATGACATCCAGTTCGCGCAAAGCCTGGCTGAGCGCGGGGTTGTCGCTGGAGTCGGGCGCGAAGCTCATGAACGGGCTATACGGCGGCAGGGGTCCGGTGGGCGGGCAGGAATTGGAGCATGACCGGTTATTGTCTGACCTCATGCATATCCTGGATACCGAACGCCTGTCGCTGCGTGAATTCACACCGCTAGACGCGCCCTTCCTGCTCCGCCTGGTCAACGAACCGGGCTGGATCCGCAACATCAACAACCCCGGCGTGCGCACCGTCGATGACGCCCTGGCCTGGGCCGAGGGGCGGCTGTTCAAGGCCTACCGGGAGCTCGGCCACGGCTTCTGGGCCCTGGAGCGGCGCACCGACGGCGTGCTTGTGGGCATGTGCGGCCTGTTCAAGCGCCCCGCCCTGCCCGAGCCCGACCTCGGCTATGYCCTGCTGGCCGAGCATGAAGGCAATGGCTACGCGCTGGAGGCGGCGCAGGCCTGCGTGGCGCATGCGAAGGCGGCGCTGGGCTGGCCGGTGCTGATGGCCATCACGGCCGTTGACAACACGCCCAGCGTGGCCCTGCTGGGCAAGCTGGGCTTCATCGAGCAGGGCCAGGAACAGCTCGAGGGCTACAACGATCTCTCGAGGGTGTTCCGCTTGGCTCTCTAGCCAGTTGGGGACAGAGCGGCTCGCTTGCGCTCGCTCGGTCTGTCCCGCAAAGCTTCCCTAATCAGTTGGGGACAGAGCTACTCGCTTGCGCTCGCTCGGTCTGTCCCGCAAAGCCATTAGATTCGCTTGGCCAGGTCTTGCGCCAGGCCGGTGTAGCTGCCCGGCGTCATCTTCAGCAGCCGCGCCTTCTCGGCCTTGGGCAGGTCCAGCCCTTCGATGAAGGCGCGGATGGATTCCTGCGTGATGGCCTTGCCGCGCGTCAGCTCCTTGAGTTGCTCATACGGGTTGGGCAGGCCGAAGCGGCGCATGACGGTCTGGATGGGCTCGGCCAGCACTTCCCAGGCGGCGTCCAGGTCATCGGCCAGTGCGGCCTCGTTCACTTCCAGCTTGCCCAGTCCCTTGGCCAGCGAGTCGTAGCCCAGCAGCGCGTAGCCCAGGCCGACGCCCATGTTGCGCAGCACGGTGGAGTCGGTCAGGTCGCGCTGCCAGCGGCTCACCGGCAGCTTCTGGCTCAGATGCGTCAGCACCGCGCTGGCGAGACCGAAGTTGCCTTCCGCGTTCTCGAAGTCGATGGGGTTGACCTTGTGCGGCATCGTCGAGCTGCCGATCTCGCCGGCCTTGGTGCGCTGCTTGAAGTAGCCCAGCGAGATATAGCCCCAGACGTCGCGCGACCAGTCGATCAGGATGGTGTTGGCGCGCGTGAACGCGTCGAACAGCTCCGCCATGTAGTCGTGCGGCTCGATCTGGATCGTGTACGGGTTGAAGCTCAGTTTGAGCTGCTTCTCGATGACGGTCTTGGAGAAGGCCTCCCAGTCATGCTTGGGCCAGGCCGACAGATGGGCGTTGAAGTTGCCGACGGCGCCGTTCATCTTGGCCAGCGGCTTCACGGCCGCGATGCGGGCACGCGCCGTCAGCAGGCGGGCGACGACGTTGGCGATCTCCTTGCCGACCGTCGTCGGGCTGGCCGTCTGGCCGTGCGTGCGGGACAGCATCGGCACGGCGGCGAACTGGTGGGCCATCTTGCGCAGCGTGGCGACGATGCCGTCCAGCGCCGGCAGCATGACCTCATCGCGCGCCGCCTTCAGCATCAGCGCGTGGCTGGTGTTGTTGATGTCTTCGCTGGTGCAGGCGAAGTGCACGAACTCACTCGCCGCGAGCAATTCAGGCTGGCCCTCGAAGCTGCGCTTGATCCAGTACTCGACCGCCTTCACGTCGTGGTTGGTGGTGCGCTCGATGGCCTTGATCTCTTCGGCGTCGGCCTCGCTGAACTTCTTGACGAGGCGGCGCAGGCGCGAGCGGGCGGCGGACGACAGCGGCTTGAACTCCTTGAAGCCGGCGTCCGACAGCGCGATGAACCACTCCACCTCGACCTGCACGCGGCGGTGCATCAGGCCGTACTCGGACAGCAGCGGGCGCAGGGCGGCCACCTTGGCGGCATAGCGGCCATCCAGCGGCGAGAGGGCGCTGATGGCGGAGTATTCGGACGTTGTCATGGCGGGCCGGCGGATCGTGGAAAACCCGCGATTCTAGTTTTTGGGAGCTGCGGGGCCTTCGGCCTTGAAGAAGGCGATGCGCTCGCTGTCGCCAGGGTGCGAGCTGAAGGCGATGGCCAGAGGGCTCTCGGCACCGCCATACTTTTCGCGGATGCGTTCGAAGAAGACAGCGATGCGCGCCGGGTCGACGCCGCCCCGGCGGGCCAGTTCGCGGGCAAAGGCGTCGGCCTCGCGCTCGTAGTCGCGTGAGTAGCCTTTGGTGACCAACGCGAGGGGCAGACCATTGAGCAGGCTGGAATAGTCGCCCAGCCACAGCGCCGTGACGGCGGCCGTGACGCCCGCGCGCAAGCCCATGCGCAGGCCGTGGCGGTGCCTGACATGGCCGGCCTCGTGGGCGAGGATGCTCAGCACCGCGTCGGGCTCGTCCTTCAGCAGTTCGAGGAGTTCGTCGGTCACGCACATTTGCTCGCCGGGCAGCGCAAAGGCATTGGGTCCCAGCGCAGGGGTGGTGCGCCGGAAATGCAGCTGCCAGTGCTCAGGCAGGTCGCGCATGCCGGTGGCGCGCGCCGTGGTCAGCATGCGCTCGAAGCGCTGGCGCCAGGCCTGCTGCTCTGCCTCGCTGAGCTGGGTGGGTCGCACCATCTGCCTGTCGATCAGCGCCATGGCCTGCTCGCCGATTGGCTGCTCGGCGCTGAGGGGCACGCGCTCGACGAGGCGGTCGCTGGCCCAGGGCAGGCCCCAGCGCCAACCAGCAGCGAGCAGCACCGTGAGCAAGCCCAGAGACATCAGCGCCAGATGCCAGCTGAGTTGCCAGCGCGCGACGAGGCCCGGCAGTTGGCCGACGCTGTCGGCCCAGGCGTCGAAGGCGGCGGCATCGGGGAAGCTGATCACACCCGCGCCGCGCAGCAGGATCTGCCTTTGGCCATGGCGCATCCGCTCGGGCCATTGCACCTGATCCAGCGGGGTGGCGCGGTCGCCGAAGCGCAGCGCGCCGTTGTGGAGGCTCACCTCGACGGGCTGGGCCATGCCGCATTGGCCGTCGAACCAACGACCGGTGATGAAAGTCGATGCGCTCATGTCAGAGCCCCACGTCCATGCCGAAGAAATCTCCCGCCACCTCGCCGCTGGCGTCGGTGCGCTCAGTCCCGGCAGGCGCCACCCATGTGGCCGGGTCCGTGCTGCTCTCGATGCTCACGGACTCCAGCCGTAGCCGCATGGTGGCGATGACGGCGAAGGGCCGGTACAGGCCCAGCGTGGCGACGATCAGCAGCCAGTTCTTCAGCGTCAGCCCCCTCAGGCCGGAGAGTTCGCTGCGAAAGCGCAGGGACGCGCTGTGGGTATTGCCCCAGACGAGGTTCTGGATGCGCGAGGCGTAGTAGGGCAGCACGACGCTGCCGACGAACAGGTAGAGCATCCCCGCCCAGGCAAGCCCGAAATAGGTGCTGCTACCCTTGGCGTCGATCTTGCCGGTGGTGGCCAGCCCCAGCAGGCTGCCCAGGACGAAAGTGCATATCGAGACGACCACCAGCATCAGCACCGCCAGCATGACGGACTTCAAGCCGACGAAGTAGACCGAGCGCGTGTGCAGCCGGATGCCACTGTGCTCGCCGGCGATGCGGTAGCCGCTGTTCTGGTAGCGCTTGATCAGCGCCGTGGACCAGGGCGCCGCCAGCAGGGCGGCCAACTGCAACGCCTGCCCGAGCCAGGCCAGGACGCCGCCGCCTGGGCCCTCACCCTTCAGGCTCCAGGCCAGCGCCAGCGCGGCAGGCAGGAACACCGGCAGGTAGGCGAGATAGGCTGCGCCCAGCGACCCCTCAAAGCCCATCCGCAAGCCACGCCAGCTGGTGTTGCCGAGGCGGAACTGCATCGATGCCCGCCACAGCGCCGGCCAGGCGGCACCCCCCAGCACGAAGGCCAGCAGCGCCGCGATGGGCGAGAACTCTCCGGCAAACGTGTAGACGAGCATCAGCACGGCCATCAGCACAAAGCCGCGGAACATCTTCCATGCGTCGCCGTGGAAGGCCAGCGCCTCGCCGTCGATCAAGGTGTTGGCGTAGAGGTAGCGGATGCGTCGCATCTTGGCGAACGGCAGGTAGAGCCCGCAGCTCAGCAGGATGAACAGCAGGTTGACGGCCCAGATGCGGAAGTACTCGCTGCCGGAGCCTGTGAAGCGGATCTCGAGAACACGCGGCGCGGGCTCGGTGTTGGGCGGGGGCAGATCGGCCGTCGTCGGGACGGCTGCGGCGGTGTGCATGGAAACTCCCTGGGTGAAGGCGCCGCCGTCTGCTGCAGCGGGCTGCCCGTGACTGTGGCATTGCCGGCGCGCGTCACGAGCTCCGCTCGCGACGTGATTGTTCACCGCTGACTGAAGAAGGCGATGCGCTCCTCGTCTGCGGGGTGGGACGAGATCGCGATGGCCAACGGGTTGTTGTCCACCGTTGCATGCTTCTTGGCCAGACGCTCGAAAAACACGGCCATGCGCGAGGTGTCCACGCCGCCGGCCCGGGCCAGCGTGCGGCCGTAGAGGTCAGCCTCGCGCTCGTTGTCGCGCGAGTAGGCGTTGCTCGCCAGCAAGGCCGGCGCCGCGGCAAGCAGCGTGGAGAAGTCGCCCACGATGACCGAGGCGACGACGCCGACCGCACCCGCCCGCAGCATCAGCCGCAGGCCGTGACGGTGACGCACGTGACCCAGCTCGTGCGCCAGCACGGTCATCACCGCGTCAGGCTCGTCGGCCAGCAGTTCCAGCAACTCGTCGGTGATGACGATGTCGCCGCCGGGCAGCGCAAACGCATTCGGTCCCAGCGCCTTGCCCCCGTTGCGGAAATGGATCTCGAAGCGCTCCGGCACCGCCGGCCCACCGTCAGCGCGGGCTCGCGCGATGGCCTTGGTCCAACGGTCTTGCCAGACCTGTTGCTGGGCCGTGCTGAGGGCGCTCGGCTTGAGCCAATCGCCGTCCAGACCGTTCAACAAATGCTCGCCCAGGGTCCGCTCAGCGGATTGGGGCAGCRCGTCGACGGCGGTGTCGACCGCCCACGGCAGTCCCCAGCGCCAACCCGCTGCCAGGCCCGCCGCCAGCAACACCAGCGCCAGCAGCGCCAGCAGCCAGCTCTGCTGCCACTGCACGATGGCGCTGTCACTGCGACCGGACGCGCTCGCCCAGGCATCAAAGGCCGTGGCATCGGCAAAGCTCAGCAGGCCGCCGCCAGGCAGCAGGATCTGGCGCTGGCCATGGCGCTGGCGTTCGGGCCAGGTCAGGCCTGACAGCGGCGCGCTCTGCTCACCGAAGTGCAGCGTCGCACCGTCCATCCAGACCTCAATGGGCCGCGCGCGGGCGCTGCGCCCATCAAACCAGTCCGCGGCGAGGCGGGGCGAAGCATCCATCACAGGCCCATGTCGATGCCGAAGAAGTCGCCGGCAATGTCGCCCGTCGCGTCGGCGTGGCCGGCATGGGCCGCGGCCACCCAGTCGGCCGGGTCTTCGTCGCAGCCGATGCTGACGGCCTCCAGGCGCAGCCGCGCCGTGGCGATCGCCGCGAAGGGCCGGTACAGGCCCAGGGTCAGTCCGGTCAGCAGCCAGTTCTTCAGCGTCAGGCCGAACAGGGACGAGAAGCTCAGCGTGCTGCGAAAGCGCAAGGCTTCGCTGCGCGTGCCGCTCCAGGCCAGGTTCTGCATGCGTGCGGCGCTGTAGGGCATGACGACCGCGAAATACAGCAGGTAGGCGAGCAGCACCCCAAAGCCCAGCGCGGCCATGCTGACGACACGACCCATGCTCTGCTGCATGGTGCTGCCCAGCGCGACGAACAACGCGATCAGCACGCCGGAACCGATCATGGGCAGCAACGAGACGCCGATGGTCTTCAGCCCGAGCAGATAGACCTTGGCCACCGACAGCTTGAGCCGGGCATGCTGTCCGGCGATGCGGTAGCCGTTGTGCTGGTAGCGCTTGAACAGGGTCAACGACCAAGGCATCAGGACCATCATGCCCAGCAGGCCGACGACGTTCAGCCACAGCGCGGGCGTCATCTCCTTGGCCGTGCCTGCGTCTGCGGAGGCCATCAGCGCGGTGCCGGCGACCATGGCGATGGCCGGCAGATAGCTGGGTGCGCAGGCCAGATAGGCTCCTTGCAGCGACCCCTCGAAGCGCAGGCGCAGGCCGCGCCAGCTGGTGTTGCCCAGGCGAAACTGCATCGAGGCCCGCCACAGGGCCGGCCAGACGGCGCACAGGATCAGGAAGGCGATGAAGGCCGCCAGCTGCGACAGCCGGCCCGCGCCGCTGTAGACACCCATCAACACGACCAGCAGCACGAAGCCGCGGAACATCTTCCACGGGTCGCCATGGAAACTCAGCGCCTGGCCGTCGACCAGGGTGTTGGCATAGAAGTAGCGGATGCGCCTGGCCTTGGCGAAGGGCAGGTACAGGCCCAGCGTGACGAGGATGAGCAGCAGGTTGACCGACCAGATGCGGAAATACTCGCTGCCCGAGCCGGTGAAGCGGATGTCGAGCACCCGCGGCGCAGCGGGCGGCGTGGCGACGGGGGCCGCATCGGCCGCGGCGTCGAGGTCTTGCATGGAATCTCCCTGTTAGCGGGCCGCTGTTCAGCGCGGCATGCCGGCCGAGACTTTGGCGGTGGCCAGCGTGCCTGGCAACTCTGGTTTGTCAGGCCCCGTGATGTGATTTTTTACGGCTGCCTGAAGAAGGCGATGCGCTCTTCGTCGCCCGGGTGGCTTGAGAACGAAGCCGAAAAAGACCTGGACCGAGTCGTCGCGGTCGTGTCGGAATCAAGCATTCATCCTCCCTCGGATGTCCTTTGTCCCGGCTTCCGGGGACGGCGCCGGTGTCTGAGCGGCAGCACTGTGCAGGGCGCCCTCCCTGCTGGCAACCCCTGCTTGCGGTGGCTGTCGGCCCCAGCCGACAGGCCTTTTTCACGGGCAGTCCGCCAAGAAGCGCTCGCTAGAATCGTTTCGACTTGTGATCCCCTTGCCTGCCCTATGACGATGAAGTTGATCGG
>NZ_JBFULE010000072.1:0-14494 GCF_056400485.1 Roseateles sp. P5_B10 | reverse complement strand
CCTGAATCCCATCCGCAAGGAGCAATGACATGAGCAAGAGCAGCCAGAAATTCATCGCCCGCAACCGGGCCCCGCGGGTGCAGATCGAGTACGACGTCGAGCTCTACGGCGCCGAGAAGAAGGTGCAGCTGCCCTTCGTGATGGGCGTGATGGCCGACCTGTCCGGCAAGCCCGAAGATCCGCTGCCGCCGGTGGCCGACCGCAAGTTCCTCGAGATCGATGTCGACAACTTCGACTCGCGCATGAAGTCCATGAAGCCGCGCGTCGCCTTCCAGGTCGAGAACACGCTGACCGGCGAGGGCAACCTGCCGGTGGACATCACCTTCGAGAGCATGGACGACTTCTCGCCCGCCGCCGTGGCGCGCAAGGTCGAAGGCCTGAACAAGCTGCTCGAGGCCCGCCAGCAACTGTCCAACCTGATCACCTACATGGACGGCAAGAGCGGCGCCGGCGACCTGATCGCCAAGGTGTTGGCCGACCCCACGCTGCTGAAGACACTGACCGACGCGCCCAAGGCTGAGTAAGCCGCAGCCCACAAGAACACCCTGAAACGACCGGAGTTTCAAACATGACCCAAGCGGAACAGTCAGCATCGGCCCTGGCGGGCGTGACCTTCGAAGGCAATGACTTCGCGGCACTGCTGAACAAGGAATTCAAGCCCAAGACCGAGGAGGCGCGCGGCGCCGTGGCGCAGGCCGTGCAGACGCTGGCCCAGCAGGCGCTGAGCAACACCACGCTGCTCAGCGACGACGCCGTCAAGACCATCGAGGCCATGATCGCGGCCATCGACAGCAAGCTCACCGAGCAGATCAACAAGATCATGCACCACGAGGACTTCCAGAAGCTGGAATCCGCCTGGCGCGGCCTGCACTACCTCGTCAACAACACCGAGACGGACGAGCAGCTCAAGATCCGCGTGATGAATGTCTCCAAGACGGACCTTGGCAAGACGCTCAAGCGCTTCAAGGGCACGGCCTGGGACCAGTCGCCGCTGTTCAAGCGCCTGTACGAAGAGGAATACGGCCAGTTCGGCGGCGAGCCCTATGGCTGCCTGGTGGGCGACTACCACTTCGACCACACACCCCCCGACGTCGAGCTGCTCGGCGAACTGTCCAAGATCGCCGCCGCCGCCCACGCGCCGCTGGTGACCGGTGCCGCGCCGAGCGTCATGCAGATGGAAAGCTGGCAGGAACTCGCCAACCCGCGCGACCTGACCAAGATCTTCACGACGCCGGAGTACGCCGCCTGGCGGTCCCTGCGCGAGTCCGACGACGCCCGCTACCTGGCCCTGTGCATGCCGCGCTTCCTGTCGCGCGTGCCCTATGGCGCCAAGACCAGCCCGGTCGACGAGTTTGCCTTCGAGGAAGACACCGAGGGCGCCGACCACAGCAAGTACACCTGGTCCAACGCCGCCTATGCGATGGCGGTAAACATCAACAGTTCGTTCAAGCAGTACGGCTGGTGCTCGCGCATCCGCGGCATCGAATCCGGCGGCGCGGTGACCGGCCTGCCCACGCACACCTTCCCGACCGACGACGGCGGCGTGGACATGAAGTGCCCGACCGAGATCGCCATCTCCGACCGCCGCGAGGCCGAGTTGAGCAAGAACGGCTTCCTGTCGATGGTGCACCGCAAGAACAGTGACTTCGCGGCCTTCATCAGCGGCCAGTCGCTGCAAAAGCCCGCCGAGTACGACGACGCCGACGCGACCGCCAATGCCGCACTCGCGGCCCGCCTGCCCTATCTGTTCGCCTGCAATCGCTTCGCCCACTACCTGAAGTGCATCGTGCGCGACAAGGTCGGCTCCTTCAAGTCGCGCGACGCGATGGAAGACTGGCTCAACAGCTGGATCCTGAACTACGTCGACGGTGACCCGATGAACTCGTCGGAAGAGACCAAGGCCAGCCGCCCGCTCGCGGCCGCCCAGGTCGAGGTCTCGGAAGTGGAAGGCGCACCGGGCTACTACCAGTCCAAGTTCTACCTGAAGCCGCACTACCAGCTCGAAGGCCTGACCGTGTCGCTGCGGCTGGTGTCCAAGCTGCCGTCCGAGAAGTCCGCCTAAGACAGTTGGGAGAACTCGCCGGCGCGGGAGCAGGACGGGTCATCTCTCACCACCACCACCACACCCGCGCTTTGAACCCCTAAGGAGATATCAACATGGCAGTCAATGCATTCCTCACCTTCTTCGACAAGGCCGATGGCGAGTCCATCCAGAAGGGCAAGGAAAAGTGGATCGAGATCCAGGGCTGGGACTGGGAAGTCGAAGCCGAGACCAGCTGGACCAAGGGCGGCGGCGCTTCCGTCGGCAAGCCCAACCCCGGCAAGATGAACTGGGAGCACTACTTCGACACCTCGTCGACCGTGATCCTGGGCTATATCTGCACCGGCAAGGCCTTCCCCAAGGTCGAGCTGCAGATGATGAAGACCACGGGCAGTGCCACGCCCGAGACCTACTTCACGATGACGATGGAAGGTTGCTTCATCACCAAGGTCAACCAGAGCGGCACCGAGGAAGGCAACGTCACGCAGAAGGTCGAAATGGTCTTCAAGACCGTCAAGATCGAATACAAGCCGCAGGACAACAAGACCGGCAAGCTCGGCGCGCCCAAGACCTACAACTGGGACATCCCGGCCGGCACGGCTTCGCCGTCGGCCTGAACGGGCCCACCCCCTACCGGCTTCGCCGGCCCCCTCAAGGGGGCGCTGCCAGTGGCCCGGCACAGCGCTTGCGCTGCGGTGAAGGCTCATATCGCTTGGCGATGTGATGCCGGAGCCAAAGCCGGTTCCACGGCAGCCGCCGGGTCAGGCACTACATGCGCAAAGCTCGTTTGTCCTCTTCGTCGCAGCCTTCCTCTGACTGTTCATGAGTCGTTCGAACATCTTCATGCAACTCATCACCGGCGCCGGGCCGGTGGTGGGCGAGGGCCTGCTCGAAGGCTGGGAAGGCTCGATCGAGCTGCTGGAGTTCGGCTGGGGCATGCAGGCCCTCAAGGACCCCAAGAGCAAAGCCAGCGGCCTGGCCGCAGCGGCTGCTGCCGCTGCGGCCTCGATGGCGGGGCTGGGTACGCCCGTCAGCATCAAGATGCAGCCGCTGACCTTCAAGAAGCGGTTTGACGTCGGCTCCTCGCAGATGCATTTCTGCCTGGACAACCACCWGCCCGTGCTCAGCGCGTCCATCACGGTGCTGCACATCAAGCAGCAAGGCCGGGCCATCCATCAACCTGGCTTCACCGTCGTCTGTACCCAGGGCTACTTTGCCGACTGCACCCTGGAGGTGTCAGACGATGGCCTGTCCAAGGAGGTGAGGGAAAGCTGGACCCTCAACTTCAAGAACATCAAGATGATGTATCTGAAGACCCTCGGCAAGGACAACCTGCCCACGGCCCCCTTCTTCCACCCATTGGCCCTCTGATGTCCAACAACGGCGCCGACATCTTCCTGGTTCTGCTGCGCCCCACCCGCGTGCCGGTCGTGGGCGAAGCAGCGTCCGAAGGCTTCCAGGGGCAGATCCTGGTGGAGACGCTCAACTGGAAGCTGCACAACGAGGACGAGCGCAAGAACGCCAGCAAGGCGGCAGCGGCCTTCACCCTCGCGAGCGGCAGAGCAGACAAGCAAGGCAGCAACGAGTTGCGTGCGATGCATGCGGCCAGCGACGATTACCAGAAGCGGGACAAGAGGCTGCAGGAGTCTTTCGCGAAAGCCCAGCGTGGCGGCAATTTTTCCGAGGCAGACTGGAAAGCCCACCAGGACCAGCGCGATGCCCTCGGCGCGGCTTTCAACAAGAAGCTCGAAAGCATCGCCAGGGATCCGAACGCCTTCGCGCCTTCCGACCCGCAAAAAGCCGAAAAGGCGGCCACGCTGCAAGGCGAGCGGGAGAAGCAGTACGCGGACCTCGAACGCAACCGCAACTTCGAATTCACGTTCACCAAGCGGGTCGACATCGCCAGCACCCAGATGCTGAACTCGATGAAGGCGGGCAACATCTTCCCCTCGGGCACGCTCACCATCCACCGGCGCTCGGCGACGTTCCTGGACGGCACTTCGCTGATCTTCACCATCCAGAAGATCCGCCTGCTGGAATACGAGTTGGACGTGGTCGTGAACGAGACCATGACGGAGATGATGGAGAAGTGGACCTGCGAATTCGGTTCGCTCGCCTACGTCTACAAGAACCCGCCATCTCACTACTCGCACAGCAACACCGGCCAGGCCGTCGCCAAGACGGCGTCGCAGAACACGACGCGCGCCTTCACGATGAAGAACATCGGCTCACCCATCTAGCTTCCCATGGCCCTGACCAACTACCGGGACGTCAGCACGTCGATGAGCGACGTGTCGGCCGGCTTCCAGTTCGAGTTCTTCTGCGAGAAATGTGGCGAGAGCTCGCGCTCGGCCTTCAGGCCCTATCGCAAGGGCCAGATCACGGGCTGGCTGAGCCGTTTCGCCTTCATGTTCTACGACCTGAACAAGGCCAGCCGGGCCACCGGCGCGTTTGCCGAAGCCGGTGGCGGCAGCGCCAAGGCCGAGGCCCTGGCCGAAGCCATGGCCGCCGCGGCACCGCTGTACGAGAAATGCACCGGCTGCCGCAAATGGGTAGGCCGCGAATGCTGGAACAGCAGCAGCAACAGCTGCCGCGACTGCGCCGCCCGTTCCGCGCTGGATGCGGGTTCGGCCAGCCAGGGCGCCGCCAGCGGGGGTGGCTCGGCCTGCCCCAACTGCCAGACGCCCAGCCAGGGCGGGCGCTTCTGCCATGAATGCGGCTTCGACATGGCCAGCACGCACAAGAGCTGCCCGGCCTGCGGCATCACCCTCTCGCGGCAAGCCCGCTTCTGCACGGACTGCGGCCATGGCTTCTGATCTCTCTCCCCAACAAGCCGCCGAAGAGCTACTCCGCGCCGGCGACCCGCGCGCCGCACTCGCCAAGCTGACCGAGGCCGTGCGCGCCAAGCCGGCCGATCCCAAGCTGCGCACCTTCATGTCCCAGCTGCTCAGCGTGCTCGGCCAGTGGGAACGCGCCCACACCCAGCTCAATGTCGTCGCCGACATGGACAAGCTGGCCATCCCGATGCGCGAGACCGTCGGCCACGCCATCCGTTGCGAGCTGCTGCGCGCCCAGGTGTTTGCTGGCAAGCGCACGCCGGTTGTCTTCGGCCAGCCCGAGGCCTGGGTGGCCCAGTTGATCGAGTCCCTCAAGCAGCAGGCCGAGGGCAACCACCAGCTTGCGGCTGACCTCGCCACCAAGGCCTTCGAGGCCGCGCCGACGAGTGCGGGCAGCATCGACGGCCAGCGCTTCGAGTGGCTCGCCGACGCCGATTCACGCCTCGGCCCGGTGCTCGAGGTCTGCCTCAACGGCCACTACACCTGGGTGCCCTTCCAGCACCTGGCCAAGATCCATTTCGASGCGCCCGAGGACCTGCGCGACTGCGTCTGGATGCCGGCGCAGCTGAGCTTCACCAATGGCGGCAACAGCGTCGCCCTGGTGCCCACGCGCTACCCGGGCTCCGAGAAGAGCGAGGATGGCCTCATCAACCTGGCGCGCAAGACGGAGTGGCAAGCACTGCCAGGCGAGGACCGCTATGCCGGCCTGGGCCAGCGCGTGCTGACCAGCGACATCGGCGACCACGACCTGATGGCCGTCAGAGAAATTCTCTTCGACGCCAGCGAGGCCACGCAGACCGAAGGCAACTGATGGCCAGCTTCGGTGCCCAGGACCGCCTCCAACCCTCGCTGCTGGACCGGCTCACCGACAACGATGCCAGCTCCAAGGTCGAGGCCCTCGAGGCCCGCGTACTGAGCCGCAAGCAGCTGCGCGAGGCCGTGCTGCGCGACCTCTCCTGGCTGTTCAACGCGGTCTGCGAGGAGCCGGACATCGGCAACCGCAACGACCCCGAACGCACGGCGCTGTGGAAGAGCTTGCCGCATGCGCGCGACTCGGTGCTGAATTTCGGCATCCTGCCCCTGACCGGGCAGACCATGACCATCCACCAGTTCCCCCTCATCGAGGCCCAGGTGCGCCAGGCCATCATCCGCTTCGAGCCGCGACTGGACCCGGACACGGTGGAGGTGCGCATCGCCAACGACATGAGCACCGGCCTGCGCCCCACCAGCTTGCGGCTGACTATCAAGGGCCAGATGTGGAACCAGCCGGTGCCGCTGGAGCTGCTGTTGAGTGCGGATGTCGATGTCGACACCGGTCAGGCCGCGGTGCGTGACCTGAGGGCTTGAGACACTCCGAATCATGGACCCCCGCCTCCTCCGCTACTACAACCAGGAACTGCGCTATCTCCGCGAGATGGGTGGTGAGTTCGCGCGCGAGTTTCCCAAGATCGCCGGGCGCTTGGGCATGGAGGGCCTGGAGGTTGCCGACCCCTATGTGGAACGCCTGCTCGAAGGCACGGCCTTCTTGGCCGCGCGCGTGCAGCTCAAGCAGGATGCCGAGTTCCCCCAGCTCGCCCAGGCGCTGCTGGACATGGTCTGCCCCAACCTTGGCGCGCCGATCCCGTCCATGCTGGTGGCTCAGCTCGAGCCCGCCCAGGACCCCAACCTGATCGCCGGCTTCACATTGCCGCGCGGCAGCGCGTTGATGGGCGCCAAGACGCCGCTGGGGCCGACGCGCTGCGAGTTCCGCACCGCCCAGCCGGTCACGCTGACGCCCATCCGGGTCAGCCAGGTCGAATACTTCCTCAGCGCCACCGACATCAATTTCAGCGGCCTGCCGCTGCGCGAGCGACCCAAGAGCGGCGTGCGCGTGCGCATGGAGCTGCCCAGCGGCATGAGCTTCGCGCGGCTGCCGCTGGACAGCCTGCGCTTCTTCATGGGTGGCCTTCAGGACGTGGCGCTGAAGCTGCACGAGCTCGCCACCTGCCGCTGCGTGGGCGTGCTGGCCGGGCCTGGTGGCAAGGAGGCTGCGGCCAAGCGCCAGTTCATCCCGGCCAACCGCGTGCACCACGTCGGCCTGGCCGATGACGAGGCCATGCTGCCGGTGACGCTGCGCGGCCTGTCCGGCACGCGGCTGATGCAGGAGTACTTCGCCTTCCCGCAGCGCTTCCTGTTCATCGACGTTGCTGGCCTCAAGCCCAGCTTCGCCGCCTGCACGGGCAACACCTTCGAACTGGTGCTGCTGTTCGACCGCTACGAAGCCAGCCTGGAGGGTGGCGGCGAACCGGCCAACTTCAGCCTGAATTGCGTGCCGGCCATCAACCTCTTCGAGCGCCGCGCCGAGCGCATCACCGTCGATGACAGCGCCACCGCCTTCCAGGTCATCCCCGACCGGCTAGCCGGCGCCGACTTCGAGGTGTTCGACGTCGCCTCGGTCACCGGCTTCTCCAGCGACACCGACGAGCTGCAGTTCCTGCCGCTGTTCGACGTGCCCCACGCCGACCCGGCCGGCGCCTCCGGCTATTTCAGCCTGCTGCGCGAGCCGCGTCTGGCCAGCGACCGCGCCAAGCGCGAGGGGCCGCGCTCGGCCTATGTCGGCAGTGAGGTTTTCTTGTCCCTCGTGGATCTGCAGCGCGCGCCTTACCGGSCCGACCTGCGCCAGCTTGCCGCCAAGATCCGCTGCACCAACCGCGACCTGCCCCTCTTCATGCCCGCCGGCCGCGATCATGGCGGCCTGACGCTGGAGACCCGTGCGCCCGTCGACCATGTCGCCGTCGTGGCCGGCCCGTCGCGGCCCGGCAGCGCGGCGCGCGAAGGCGCACTGGCCTGGCGGCTGCTGTCGCTGCTCTCGCTGAACTACCTGTCCTTGGTCGACGAGGATCCCGAGCGCGGCGCRCTGGCCCTGCGCGAACTGCTCGGCCTGTTCGGCCAAAGCTCCGGCGCCGGCCTGCTGCGGCAGATCGAGGGCGTGCGCTCCGTCACCACGCTGCCCATCGTGCGTCGCCATCCGGCGCCGGGCCCCATCGCCTTCGGTCGCGGGCTGGAGGTGCAGCTGACGGTGGACGAGCTCTCCTTCGAAGGTGGCAGCGCGACGCTGCTGGGCGCCGTGCTGCACCACTACTTCAGCCGCCATGTGTCGATGAACAGTTTTGTCCAGACGCTGCTGGTCTCGCGCACCCGCGGCGAACTCAAGCGCTGGCAGCCGCTGTCCGGCGCCCGGGCTGTGCTGTGAGCCAAAAGCCCGAGCCCTCGATCTTCGACGCGCTGGCCGCGCGCCCGGGCCGGTTCGACCTCTTCCAGGCCCTGCGCCGCATCGAGGCGGCCCACGCCGACAAGCCGCGCCTGGGCGATGCGTTGCGCCCGGGCGACGAGCCGGTGCGCTTTGCCAGCGAACCGGCGCTGAATTTCGCGCCGACGGCCATCACCAAACTGGCCGCCAACGACCACGGCCCGCCACGCCTGGTGCAGCGGGTGCTGAGCCTGTTCGGCCCCAATGGTGCCTTGCCCACCCACCTGACCGAATATGCCCGCGAGCGGGCCATGCACCACGGCGACCGCACCTTCGCGGCCTTTGCCGACATGCTGCTGCATCGCTTCGGCCTGCTCTTCTACCGGGCCTGGGCGCGCGCCAACCCGGTGGTGGGCATGGATCGCAGCCGCGACGCGCCCATCGTGCGCCATGTGGGCGCCCTCATCGGCCTGGCCGAGCCGTCGCTGCGCGAGCGCGACGCCCTGGGGGATTTTCCCAAGCTCTATTTCGCCGGCCGCCTGGCTCGCTCGGCGCGCGATGCCGATGGCCTGCAAAGCTGGATCGCGCTGCGCTTCCGTGTGCCCGCCCTGGTGCAGCAGTTCAGCGGCCACTGGATGCCGTTGGGGCCTGAAGAACGCACCCGACTCGTCAAGCACGACGGCGTGGCCCTGGGGCGCGGCGCCGTGCTGGGCCGCCAGGTCTGGGATGTGCAGCACAAGTTCCGCATCGAGATCGGCCCCCTGGGCTGGGAGGCATTCCAGGCCTTCCTGCCGTCGGGCCCGCATCTGCCGGCCCTGCAGGCCATGGTGAGGCAATACGTCGGCCAGGAGTTCGCCTGGGATGTGCGCCTGCGCCTCAAGCCCGCCGAGGTGCCGGCCTGGCCGCTGGGCAGGCAACCCGGCGTGGGCATGCTGGGGCGCAGCGCCTGGCTGAACAGCCAGCGCCCGCGCAAGCGAGCGGATCAGCTGTTGATGAACGTCGAAAGCATCTGCCGCGGGCCCTTGAAAGCCTCGCTCGCGCCCAAGCACCAGATCTAGCTCCGCGCAGCGGAACTGAACGGCGGCCTCGGTCACTTAGCACCGAGGAGAACTGGAAATGACTGACATCAGCCGCCAAGCCCTGTTCGGCAAGCTCAACCCGCTGGCCTACAAATCCATCGAAGGCGCCACCGTCTTCTGCAAGCTCAGGGGCAACCCTTATGTCGAGCTGGTGCACTGGATCACCCAGCTGCTGGAGAACAACGAATCCGACGTCAGCGCCATCGTGCGCCACTACGGCCTGGACGCCGCCGCGCTTGCGCGTGACGTGACGACGGCGCTGGACCGCCTGCCGCGCGGGTCGACGGCCATCAGCGACTTCTCCGAGCACATCACCCACGCCATCCAGCAGGGCTGGGTCTATTCGACGCTGATGTACGRCGATGCCCAGGTGCGCAGCGGCCACCTGCTGCTGGCGCTGCTGTCCACGCGCTCGCTGCGTGAAGCGCTGTTCGGCATCTCGCGCCAGTTCGAGAAGATCAAGGCCGATGACCTGGCCGACAAGCTGCAAAGCCTGGTCGGCAAGACCGGCGAAGCCGGCCTGGGCGCCACCGACGGCAGCGCGTTGAACAGCGCGCAACCCGGCCAAGCCGAGGGCGCGATGGCGCCCGCCGCCATGGGCCGCCAGGAGGCGCTGAAGAAGTTCACCGTCGACCTGACCGAGAAGGCGCGCAAGGGCGAGATCGATCCGGTGACCGGTCGCGACGACGAGATCCGCCAGATCGTCGACATCCTGATGCGCCGCCGCCAGAACAACCCGCTGCTGACCGGCGARGCCGGCGTCGGCAAGACGGCCGTGGTGGAAGGCTTTGCGCTGCGCCTGGCGCGCGGCGACGTGCCGCCGCCCATGCAGGGCGTGACGCTGCTGACGCTGGACATCGGCCTGCTGCAGGCCGGCGCGTCGATGAAGGGCGAGTTCGAGCAGCGCCTGCGCCAGGTCATCGACGAGGTGCAGGGCAGCCCCACGCCCATCATCCTGTTCATCGACGAGATCCACACGCTGGTGGGCGCTGGTGGTGCGGCCGGCACGGGCGACGCGGCCAATCTGCTGAAACCGGCCCTGGCGCGTGGCAACTTGCGCACCGTGGGCGCCACGACCTGGGCCGAATACAAGAAGTACATCGAGAAGGACCCGGCGCTGACCCGCCGCTTCCAGACCGTGCAGGTCRAGGAGCCCGACGAGAAGAAGGCCATCCTGATGCTGCGCGGCGTGGCCACGGTGCTGGAGAAGCACCACAAGGTCCAGCTGCTCGACGAGGCCATCGAGGCCGCCGTCAAGCTATCCCACCGCTACATCCCGGCCCGCCAGCTGCCCGACAAGGCCGTCAGCCTGCTCGACACCGCCTGCGCCCGCGTGGCCGTCAGCCAGCATGCGATGCCGGCCGAGGTCGAGGACTGCAAACGCCGCATCGAGTCGCTGGAGATCGAGCAGGGCATCATCGGCCGCGAGGCTCAGGTCGGCGTGCACATCGGCGACCGCGGCGTGTCGGTGGAAGAGAAGCTGGCCAACGAGCGCGCGCGCCTCGCGACGCTGGAAGTGCGCTGGCAGCAGGAGAAGGATGTCGTCGCCAAGATCCTGGAGCTGCGCGCCAAGTTGCGCGGTGATGGCCAGCCGGTGGACGAAGCAGCTTCAGCCCAACCCGACCGCGACGGCCTGCTGGGCGAGATGCACGCCGCCCAGGCCCAGCTAGCCGAGCTGCAAGGCGACGCCCCGCTGATCCTGCCCTCGGTCGACGCGCAGGCCGTGGCCAGCGTCGTCGCTGACTGGACCGGCATCCCCGTCGGCCGCATGGTCAAGAACGAGCTGGAAGCCGTGCTGCGCCTGGGCGCCACGCTAGGCCAGCGCGTCATCGGCCAGCAGCATGGCCTGGACATGATCGCCCGGCGCATCCAGACCTCGCGCGCCAAGCTGGACAACCCCAACAAACCCATCGGCGTCTTCATGCTGTGCGGCACCTCGGGTGTGGGCAAGACCGAGACGGCGCTGGCGCTGGCCGAATCGCTGTACGGCGGCGAGCAGAACGTCATCACCATCAACATGAGCGAGTACCAGGAGTCGCACACCGTCTCCACGCTCAAGGGCGCGCCTCCGGGCTACGTGGGCTACGGCGAGGGCGGCGTGCTGACCGAGGCCGTGCGCCGCCGGCCCTACAGCGTCGTGCTGCTGGACGAGGTCGAGAAGGCCCACCCCGACGTGCACGAACTCTTCTTCCAGGTCTTCGACAAGGGCTGGATGGAGGACGGCGAAGGCCGCATGATCGACTTCAAGAACACCATCATCCTGCTGACCAGCAATGTGGGTTCCGAGCTCATCATGAACATGTGCCGCGACCCCGAGCTGCTGCCCGACCCCGAGTCGCTGGCCACGGCCCTGACCGAGCCGCTGCAGAAGGTTTTCCCGCCGGCGCTGCTGGGCCGCATCGTCACGATCCCCTACTACCCGCTGAGCGATGAGATGCTGGCCCGCATCGTGCGCCTGCAGCTCGGCCGCATCGTCAAGCGCGTCGCCGAGAACCACCGCATCCCGTTCGAGTACAGCGACGCAGCGGTGGAGCTCATCGTCAAGCGCTGCAACAACGCGGAGTCGGGCGGCCGCATCATCGACGCCATCCTGACCAACACGGTGCTGCCCAAGGTGTCGATTGAATACCTGTCGCGCACGGCGTCGGGCCAGCCGCTGCAGAAGGTCAGCCTCGGCGTGGCCGATGGCGACTTCTCCTACGCCTTTGATTGAGACGAGCAGATGGTGGCCGTAGTGACTTCCCGGGCCGAGCGCCGGGCCGCTCCCAAGCCGGCCCGCCAGGCGATGTGCTTGTGGCTCAATGCCGCAAGCATCGCCGTCCCCTCGGGGGCTTCGGCTGGACACGGTGCGCCCAGTGGGCGCGCTGTGCCTGCCGAAGAGCTGCGGCGCAAGACGCAGCGCGGTCTGCAAGACCGGTCGATGTACTCATCGGACGAGGGGCCGACACATGTCTAGTGTGATGTCCATCACCACCAAGCTCGGTGGTGACAAGTTGCTGGTGCTGCGCATGGAGGGCCGGGAGCAACTGGGAGCGCTGCCCGAGTGGCAGGTCGACCTGGTCGGCAATGTCAGCCTGCTGGGCGTGCGCGAGTCCATCGACCTGCACGCCCTGCTGGGCTCGCGTGCCAATGTCAGCATCGAGCATGGCGCCAAGCGTCACTTCAATGGTTTCATCACCGAAGTCCAGCGCGGTGAACGCCATGGCCGCTTTGACTCCTTCCGCATCACCATGCGGCCCTGGACCTGGTTCGCCACGCGCACGCGCAACTCCAAGGTGTTCCAGAACAAGAGCGTGAAGGACATCGTCACCGCCGTCCTCACGCCCTACAGCGCCGACTTCGCCTGGCGGCTGCAGGACGCCGCGGTCTACAAGCCGCTCGAGTACTGCGTGCAGTACCAGGAATCGGACTTCGACTTCGTCAGCCGTTTGCTGGAAGAGTTCGGCATCTACTATTTCTTCGAGCACACCAGCACCACCCACACCCTGGTGCTGATCGACTCGATGGGCAAGCACAAGGCCAAGACGGGCGACAAGACCGTCAAATGGTCCCACAAGCTCGATGCCACCAAGCCCACCCTCGTCGACTGGAAGATGGTCGAGGAGGTGCATTCGGTCAAGGCCGTTGTGCGCGACTACGACTACCTCGCGACGGCGTCTGCCATCCAGCAGGAGCACAGCGCGCTGCCCACGGCGGCGACCGCCAAGCTCGGTGACGCCGAGGTCTATGAGTTCCCGGCGCGTGCGGTGCAAAACCAGGTCAAGCCCGACGCGCAGCCGACCGCAGCGGCCGCCATTCGCGTCGCCAAGATGCGGCTGGAAGAGCTGCAGTCGCTGCAGCAGATCTACACCGGCACCACCAACTGCAACGACATCACGGTGGGCGCCACCTTCGATCTCGAAGACGCCCTCAATGCGGCCGACGACGACAGCTACCTGATCGTCGGCATGAATTTCCACGCCGAGTTCGCCGACCACGAGGCCATCGACGATCTCAGGTCCCTGCCGCGCCGCCGCGACGGCGTGATCGCCAATCTCATGTGCATCAGCACGGGCGGCAATGCCTTCCGCCCGCAGCGCCGCACGCCGCGGCCCATCATGTACGGGCCGCAGACGGCCATCGTCGTCGGCGCCTCGGGCAACGAGGTGGAGACCGACAAGCACGGCCGCATCAAGGTGCAGTTCCACTGGGACCGCCTGGGCGAGAACAACGAAAACAGCTCCTGCTTCGTGCGCCTGTCCCAGCCCTGGGCGGGCAAGGGCATGGGGCTGTGGATGATCCCGCGCGTCGGCCACGAGGTGGTCGTCAGCTTCATCGGCGGCGACCCCGACCGACCCCTCATCACGGGCTCGGTGCACAACGACATCAACACGCCCATCTATCCCCTGCCCGCCAATTCCGACATCAGCGGCTGGCGCACCCACTCGACCAAGAACGGCGCGGCCGACGCCCGCCACGAACTGCGTTTCGACGACAAGACGGGCAAGGAATACGTCTGGCTGCAGTCGCAGAAGAACTTCCATCGCCACGTGAAGGAAGACGCCTTCGACTGGATCGAGATGAACGAGACCAAGAAGGTCAAGCTCACGCGCAAGGAGGTCGTCGGCGAGAACTGGTATGTCAACGTCGGCAAGGACGTCATGCACGACCTCGGCAAGGACTTGCACACCAAGGTCGCCGGTGACATCTTCACCACGGGTGCGGCCACCTACCAGCTCAAGCTTGAGAAAGACTTCAACGCCAAGGTCGGTGCCGACTACGGGCTTGACGTCACCGGCAAGACGGCCGTCAAGGCCGGCGGCGACATCAACCTGCAAAGCGGCGGCGCGGGCAACTTCAAGACGACCGGCAACCTGGTCGGCGAGGCCGGTGCCAAGCTGTCGCTGAAGGCCACAGCCGACCTGTTGATGCAAGCCGTCAACATCAAGGCCAAGGGCAGCGCCGAGATCGTGCTGGAGGCCACGGCCGGCATCAAGATCGTCTGCGGCGGCTCGGTCATCACGCTGGGCCCGGCGGGCGTCACCATCGACGGCCCCCTCGTCAAGGTCAACTGTGGCGGTGGCGGCGGCTCCGCCGGCGCAGCCGAGAGCGCGGCCGCGGCCGAGCCCAAGGCGCCGGAAGACGCCATGAACCAGGAACTGCTGACGTCCGCCAAGGCCACGGACTACGACAAGCTTTTTGAAGACCCCTTGACCGTCGGCCAAGAGGCGCCAAACACCGCCGCCGCGGCCAATGCGAGCGCGGACGCCGCAGCAGCGGCCAAGGCCGCCGCTGAAGCCGCCGCGGCCGCCGCCGCCGCTGCGGCCCG
>NZ_JBFULE010000071.1:0-14515 GCF_056400485.1 Roseateles sp. P5_B10 | reverse complement strand
CGGCCAGCGAGTTGCCGCGCACCTGCAGCTGGCCGTCCAGCGCGCGGGCGTCGAGCAGCGATGCGGCCGTGCCTGCGAAAGCGATGCGGCCGTCACGCTGGGTCAGTTCGGCACGCAGCTGCACCGGCGGCAGGCCGGTGTCGGCGGGCGCGAGCAGGGCCAGCCCGGCGCCGGCTTCGGCCTTCAGCGCGAGTTGCTGGCCGCGCAACTTGCCCTTCAAGTCGGCCGTCCACTGACCGTCGGCCTGGGTCGCGAAGCGGGCGTCGCCGACCAACAGCAGCGGCGCATCGTCCAGCTGGGCGCTGCCGTGGCGGACGACGAGGTGGTCGATCTGCGGCAGCTCGGCCGGCTCATCGCGGGCGCCCGAGGGTTGCACCGGCCAGGCCGTGCGGCCGGCGGCGTCACGCTGCCAGTTCAGGGACAAGGACTCGGCCTGTACCAGGCGCAGCCGCAGCGGTGCGCCGCGGCGCCAGGCCCAGATGTCACCCCATTGCCAGTTCAGCAGCACGTCCTTGGCGTCGGCCAGGGGCTCGCCGCGGGTGCCGCTGACGCGCAGCCGGGGGGCCTCAAGCCGAGGTTTCCACAATAGGTGCAGCCGAGCACCGGCGTCCATGTCCAGGCCGCGCTCGGCCTGGGCGGCCAGCCGGGGCGCGAGGCCGGGCCAGCCGGCCAGATCCATGCCCACGACGGCAATGACGACCAGCACGACGGCGCCGGCAATGGTGACGGCGACTTTCATGAAGGCATGCTCGCGGCCGGTTGCCGGGACCGGCGTGGGACGGGGGGCCCCATGCCTGTAGGACGCTGGCTGACACACGCGCCTGTCGGTTCGGTCCGACAGGCGATCGGCGCCTGGGCCGAAATCGGGCGCGGCCCGAGGCGTCCAAAGTATGAAAACCGGCCTGATGGCCTCGCACCGGAAAGGACGCCCCAATGAAACAGCACACCACTGCCCGCCTGCCCCTGCTAGCCACCCTCGCCATGGCCGCTGCGCTTGGCGCCTGCAGCCGGCAGCCCGACGATGAACTGAGCGCCGGCCAGCGCGCGGACAACGCCGTGGCCGATGCCAAGCGCGAAGGCAGCGAAGTCCTGGCCGACGCCCGCATGTCGGCGCGCGAGGCCGCGGATGCGACAGCCCGCGTTTCTTCAGACATGAACATCACGGCCAAGGTCAATGCCGCGCTGGCCGTGGATGACCAGCTGAAGGCCACGCAGATCAATGTCGACACCCGTGACGGGCAGGTGACGCTGTCCGGTCAGGCGCCCGACCCGAGGTCGCGCGAGCGCGCTACGTCGCTGGCCGCGGCCATCGACGGGGTGAAGCAGGTCAACAACCAGCTGGTGGTCACCCGCAACGGCTGACCCTGCAACTCGCCAAAGCAAAGGCGCCCCGCGAGGGCGCCTTTGCTTTGGCCGCGTCGGCATGCCGTCCGACAGTCCACCGCCGGCCGTAACGATAGCCTTGTCTAGACAACTGCAATCGCTTACTCATGGCCGCCCCTGTTTCTGCATTGAAACGCTTCATGACCGTGGCCAAACCCTATTGGGTGGGCGACCGGCGCGTCTGGGCCTGGGCCTTTCTGGTCGGGCTCATCGTGCTGATGCTGGCCGAGACGCAGTTCGCCGTGCTGCTGAACAACCAGACCGGCGAGCTGACCTCGGCACTGGCGGCGCGCGACGAGCCGCGCTTCTGGGCCGCGGTGCGCGCCATGCTGTGGATCATGGCCTTCGCGGTGCCTATCTTTGCCATCTACTACTACGCCCGCGACGCCTATGCCAACGACTGGCGGCGCTGGCTGACCCACCGCTTCCTGGACGGCTATCTGCGCGAGCGCCGTTACTTCCACATCGCCGGCGACGAGATCGACAACCCGGACCAGCGCATCGCCGACGACATCAACACCTTCACCAGCCGGTCGCTGCACTTCCTGCTCATCCTGCTGGGCTCGCTGATGCAACTGGTGGCCTTCAGTGCCGTGCTGTGGTCGCTGTCGCATTCGTTGGTGGGCTTTCTCGTCGTCTACGCAGTGGCCGGCACCCTGCTGTCTCTCGGCCTGTTCGGGCGGCCGCTGATCCGGCTCAACTACTGGCAGCTCAAGCGCGAGGCGGACTTCCGCTTCCGGCTGATGCGCGTGCGCGAGAACGCCGAGTCCATCGCCTTCTATGGCGGCGAAGACCAGGAGCGCCACCAGCTGCAGCAGCGCCTGCGCGCCACGCTGCTGAACACACGCAAGCTGATCCGCGCGCAGTTCGGGCTCAACCTTTTCCAGCGGGCCTTCAGCCAGCTGAGCCTGCTGGTGCCCAGCGTCGTGCTGGCCGCTGACGTGCTTGGCGGCCGGTTGGAGGTGGGCCAGGCAGTGCAGGCCGGCGGCGCCTTTGCGGCGGTGCTGGGGGCGGTGTCCCTCATCATCGACAACTTCGAAAGCCTCTCGCGCTTCGTTGCCGGCATCGACCGCCTGCATGTGATGACCGAAGTGCTGGATGCGGCACTGCCCGAGGCGGGCATCGACCGCCAGGAAGGCCGCGAGCTGAACATCAAGGACCTCACCGTGCACGCGCCGGGCAGTGACCGGGTGCTGGTCGAAAAGCTCTCCCTGCACGTGCCGGAAGGCGGCTCACTGTTGATCACCGGTGCCAGTGGCTGTGGCAAGAGCTCGCTGCTGCGCGCCATCGCCGGCCTGTGGACCCAGGGCAGCGGCCAGGTACTGCACCCGCCGCGCGAGGATGTCTTTTTCCTGCCGCAGCGGCCCTATCTGCAGGTGGGCACGCTGCGCAGCCAGCTCATCTACCCCAGCACGCAAAGCAAACTCGACGACGAGGCGCTGCTGAAGGTGTTGGACGAGGTGCAGCTGCGCCACCTCGCCGAAGGCGACAGCGGCCTGGACCGCAGCGAGGACTGGGAAAAGCTGCTCAGCGGCGGCGAGCAGCAGCGCCTGGCATTCGCGCGCCTGCTGGTGCATGCGCCGCGCCTGGCTATCCTGGATGAGGCCACCAGCGCACTGGACGACGCCAACCAGAAGCGGCTGTACCAGCGGCTGGCCGAACGCGGCACCACCCTGATCAGCATCGCCCACCGCGCCGCCGTGGCGGGCTTTCACCGCCATGTGCTGAAGCTGACCGGTGGCGGGCGTTGGACGCTGGCGAAGACGCCGCGCCGGCCAGCTGACAAGCCGGACAAGTGAGGGTTCGCGCGCAAGGGTCGGGTAGGAAATCGTCGCTACGATCCGCGCACTTCCTGCTGCTAGCCTGCGCGCCTTCCCGATGGACCTGACGATTGCCGCGATCCTGGGCCTGGATGGCCTGACCAACGGCGCGATCTACGCGCTGGTCGCCCTTGCCCTGGTGCTGGTGTTCTCGGTCACCCGCGTCATCTTCATTCCCCAGGGCGAGTTCGTTGCCTTCGGCGCGCTGACGTTGGCTTCACTGCAGATGGGCAAGGTGCCGGGCACCGTGTGGCTGCTGCTGATGATGGCCATTGCGGGCGCTGTGCTGGACGTGATTCAGGGTTTGCGGGAGCGGCGACCGATGGCGCGCATCGCTTTCGGGCTGATGCAGACGCTGAGCTTTCCCATCGGCATGGCTGTGGCTTTGCCGATGTTGGCGCAGGAACAGCCAGCGCTGTGGATCCAGGTGCTGTTGACGCTGGCCATCGTCACGGCGATGGGCCCGCTGCTCTACCGCCTGGCCTACCGCGCGCTGTCCGGCGCCAGTGTGCTGACGCTGCTCATCGTGTCCGTCGGCGTGCACTTCGCGCTGACCGGCGTCGGCCTGGTCTTCTTCGGTGCCGAGGGCTATCGCACGCCAGCCTTCTGGGAAGCGCGTTACGACGTCGGGCCGCTGAGCTTCACGGGCCAGACGCTGATCATCTTCGGCGCCTCCATCGCGCTGCTCGTGGCGATGTTCTTCTTCTTCGAGCGCACGCTGATGGGCAAGGCCCTGCGCGCCACCTCGATCAACCGCATCGGCGCTCGGCTGATGGGCATCTCGGGCGATGCGGCCGGCTCGCTGAGCTTCACGATGGCGGCCTTCATCGGCGCGCTGTCGGGCCTGCTGATCTCGCCGTCGACGACCATCTATTACGACACCGGCTTCCTGATCGGCCTGAAGGGCTTCGTCGCCGCGGTGTTCGGCGGCTTGGCCAGCTTCCCGATGGCGCTGGCCGGTGCGATCGGCGTCGGCCTTATCGAGAGCTTCGGCTCCTTCTGGGCCAGCGCCTTCAAGGAGGTCATCGTTTTCACGGTGATCCTGCCCATCCTCCTCTGGCGGTCCTTCGTGGATCCGCACCACGAGGAGCATTGACATGAACCGCACGCATCTGTCGGTCGCGGCGGCCGTCCTGCTCCTCGTGCTGCCCTTTGTGCCTGTGCCGGACTT
Source organism: Roseateles sp. P5_B10 (assembly GCF_056400485.1). Taxonomy (NCBI): domain Bacteria; kingdom Pseudomonadati; phylum Pseudomonadota; class Betaproteobacteria; order Burkholderiales; family Sphaerotilaceae; genus Roseateles; species Roseateles sp. P5_B10. Next base: position 10,141 of record NZ_JBFULE010000071.1, on the reverse strand, counting down.
TTGGATCACGCAGCTCAACTACATCGGCCTCTTTTCGTTGGTCGTGCTGGGCCTGGTGCTGCTGACCGGCGTGGGCGGCCTCACGTCATTCGGCCAGGCCGCGTTTGCCGGCGTCGGCGCCTACGCGACGGGTTATCTGACGACGGTGCTCGGGCTGTCGCCCTGGCTGGGCCTCGCCGCAGGTTTGGCGATCACGCTGGTGTTGGCCCTGGTCATCGGCGCGCTGACACTGCGCATGTCGGGCCACTACCTGCCGCTGGCCACCATCTGCTGGTGCCTGGCGCTCTATTTCCTCGTCGGAAACCTCGAGCCTCTCGGCAAATACGACGGTCTGCTGGGCCTGCCGGCCATCACGCTTGGTGACTTCAGCTTCCAGAGCGAGCGCCGCATCTATCTGCTGATCTGGCTGGCGGCCCTGCTCGCCGCTTTGGGCGTCACGCGGCTGCTGGATTCGCGGCCAGGCCGCATCATGCGAGCGCTCAACACCAACCGCGGCGGCGGCTCGACGATGCCCGAGGCCATGGGCGCGTCGACCTTCCGCTACAAGCTCATCATGTTCGTCATCGCGGCGCTGCTGGCCTCGGTGTCGGGCTGGCTGTATGCCCACATGCAGCGCAGCGTGAACCCCTCGCCCTTCGGCATCAAGTTCGGCATCGAATACCTCTTCATGGCCGTGCTGGGCGGCATCGGCACGGTGGGCGGCGCCTTCACCGGCGCGGCGCTGGTGAAGCTGGCGGAGGACCAGCTCAAGGTCGTGCTGCCGCTGGTGTTCGGCGGCTCGGGCAATTACGAAATCATCGTCTTCGGTGTCGTGCTGGTGCTGGTGCTGCGCTTTGCGCCGGATGGGCTGTGGCCGCTGATTGCACGCTGGCTGCCGGCGGGCCGTGCGAAGGCGGTGGACGAATCGGTGCCGGCCCTGAGCGCGCGCAGCCACCCGCAGCCCGGCGCGGCGCTGCTGGACGTGCGCAAGATCCGCAAGCAGTTCGGTGGCCTGGTCGCCGTCAACGACATCAGTTTTGTCATCCGCGCCGGCGACATCGTCGGCCTCATCGGCCCCAATGGCGCCGGCAAGAGCACGACCTTCAACCTTGTCTCCGGCGTATTGCCGCTCACCAGCGGCGAGGTCGAGCTGCTCGGCCAACGCATGGACGGCCGCGAGAGCCGCGACATCGCCCGCGCGGGCCTCAGCCGGACCTTCCAGCATGTGAAGCTGGTGCCCGACATGACGGTGCTGGAGAACGTCGCGCTGGGCACCTACTTGCGCACCAAGAGCGGCACCGTGCGCGCGATGCTCGGCCTGAACAGAGCCGAGGAGGCGCAGGCGCGCGCCGAGGCCATGCGCCAGCTGCGCCGCATCGGCCTGGCCGAGCAGGCGCACGAGCTGGCCGGCAATCTCGCGCTGGGCCCGCAGCGGCTGGTCGAGATCGCCCGCGCGCTGGCCAGCGACCCGTCGCTGCTGCTGCTGGACGAACCCGCCGCCGGCCTGCGCCACAAGGAGAAGGAAGCGCTCGCCGAAGTGCTGCGGCAGCTGAAGGGCGAGGGCCTGTCGCTGCTGCTCGTGGAGCACGACATGGACTTCGTCATGAGGCTGACCGATCGCATCGTCGTCATGGAGTTCGGTCGCTGGCTGATGGAGGGCACACCAGCCGAGGTGCAGGCCAGCCCGGCGGTGCGTGCGGCCTACCTGGGAGCGGACGAATGAGCGCCTTGCTGGAGGTCGTCGACCTGCACGCCGGCTATGGGCGTGCCGAGGTGTTGCATGGCCTGAGCTTCACCGCGGCGGAGAAGAGCGTCGTCACCGTCATCGGCCCCAACGGTGCGGGCAAGTCCACGCTGCTGGGCGCGCTGATGGGCTTGATCCCGTCGCGCGGCAGCACATTGCGCTTTGCCGGCGAAGACATCGCCAAGCTGACGCTGGAAGAACGCGTGCTCGCCGGATTGGCCCTGGTGCCCGAGAAGCGCGAGTTGTTCGGCACCATGACCGTCGAGGACAACCTGCTGCTCGGCGGCTGGCGGCCCAAGAAGCTCGGCGACAAGCGCTGGCGCGACGGCATGGAAAGCGTCTACACGCGCTTCCCGCGTTTGAAGGAGCGAAGCAAGCAGGCAGCCGGCACTTTGTCCGGCGGCGAACGCCAGATGCTGGCCCTGGGCCGCGCGCTGATGGGCCAGCCCAAACTGTTGATGCTGGACGAACCCAGCCTGGGCCTGGCACCGCTCATCGTGCGCGAGATCTTCACCATCGTGGACGACCTGCGCGCCAGTGGCGTCAGCATCCTGCTCGTCGAGCAGAACGCGCGTGCGGCGCTGCGAGTGGCCGATCACGGGCATGTGCTGGAGACGGGGGAGTTCGGGCTCAGCGGGCCGGCGGATCAGCTGGCGGCGGATCCGAGGGTCATTGAGACGTACCTGGGTGCGGGGCGAAAAGAGTAACGTGGGACGTTCCGTCATCTGGCGCGACGCCAGGCTCTGTCGCATATCAGGAGCAGAGGTATGAAGCTATTCATTGCGAAGATCGTTATCGCGGCAATGGCCATAGGTGCAATCGTCTTGGGCGCTAGTAGCCAAATCGCGCCGGGGATTGCCGGCTGGAAGGTGCTGCTCGGGGCGGCTGCATTCGCCGCCGTGTTGTTATCGGCAGTGCTGGTGCATGCCTTCCTGGTGGGATCGCTTCGGGAATTGCTGCTCCGCTGGGGCGCCATCGATACGCAGTGGCTGTGGACGCCCGACTATCCCGAGGGTTTCAAGCGCTACTGGCGCCGCGGCTCGAAAACAACCACCGAATGAGCGCTACGGCCTGACGAACTTCGTCCGCGCAATACCGAACATGCGCCGCCAAGCTCAGCTCAGCTGAGCTGAGCTGAGCTGAGCTGAGCTGAACCCGCGAAGCCCCAATTCGTGGGCGGCCCCGACCACGACGGCCCGTCCGTCGCCGCAGCAGCGACGCTCACTGCGCCGTCATGCCCCCATCCACCGCCAGCGACTGCCCCGTCAGATACCGCGCCTTGTCGCTTGCCAGGAAGACGATGGTCTGCGCGATCTCGTCCACCGTGCCGGCGCGCTTGGCCGGGATGGCGGCGAGCAGGCCGGCCTTGGCGTCTTCGCTGCGGCCGAGGAAGCGTTCCATCATGTCGGTCTGGACAGGTCCCGGCGCGACGGCGTTGACGCGCACGCCGGCGGCGGCGCCTTCGAGCGCGGCGCTCTTGGTCAGGCCTTCGACCGCATGCTTGCTGGCCACATAGACCGACGCGCCCGCAAAGCCGATCAGCCCGGCCACCGACGACAGGTTGACGATGGCGCCGCTGCCCTGGGCCAGCATGGCGCGCATCTCGTGCTTCAGCGAGAACAGCACGCCGCGCACATTGGTGTCGAAGATGGCGTCGTAGTTCTCGGTGCTCTGCTCGGCGATCGGGCCGTTGCTGCCCTCGGTGCCGGCGTTGTTGACGGCCACGTCCAGGCGGCCGAAGCGCTCGACCGTCTGCTCGACGAGCGAGCGCACCTCGGCCTCGTGGCGCACGTCGGCGCGGATGAAGGTGGCGTCTGCGGCGCCTTGCGTTTTCAGTTCGGCGGCCAGAGCCTGGCCTTCGGGTTCGCGGCGGCCGCTGACGACGACGACTGAGCCTTCCTTGGCAAAGGCGAGGGCGGTGGCGCGGCCAATGCCGGTCAGGGCGCCGGTGATGAGGACGATGCGAGACGAGGTCATGGAAATGACTCCAGTGGTTGAGTGAACTCACTGTGATTGCTGCCTCCTCAATGCAGAAGCCGGCCGGTTTGCCTAAGATTTATTCCAATCAAGACTGAAGCGAGCAGCCATGGACCGATTGCAGTCAATGCAGACCCTGGTGCGGGTCGTCGAGCTGGGCAGCTTCTCGGCGGCGGCGCGCGAACTGGGCAGCACGCAGAGCGCCGTCAGCAAGCAGGTGGCGGCGCTGGAGAAGGCACTGGGCGCGCAGCTGCTGGCCCGCAGCACGCGGGCGCTGAAGCTCACCGACGCGGGCGAGCGCTATGTGGAGCAGGCGCGGCGGTTGGTGGCCGAGATCGGCGAGGCCGAGAGCGAGCTGCGCGACGGCGAGCACCGGTTGCAGGGTTGGCTGCGCGTCGCGACGTCGGTCAGCTTCGGCCGGCTCAAGCTGCTGCCGCTGGTGCGCAGCTTCCTGGCTGCACACCCTGGCGTGAGGATCGATCTGCGCGTCAGCGACGGCTTTGTCGACCTCATCGAGCAGGGCATCGACGTGTCGGTGCGCATCGGCGAGCAGCCGGACTCCAGCCTTGTCGCGCGCCGCATCGGCACGACGCGGCGCTTGGTCGTCGCGCGGCGCGGCTACTTCGAGGGGCGGGGTGAGCCGCCGCGCGAGCCGGCGGATCTGTTGGCTCACAACTGCCTGGTCTACAGCGAACTGCGCTCGCGTGACGCCTGGACGCTGGAGGCCGGCCCGGGCGCCAGCGCCGCGCCGGGCAGCCTCGTCACGGTGCAGGTGGTTGGCAATCTGCAGACCAACAATGGCGAGGTCATTCGCGAGGCGGTGCTGAGCGGCATGGGCCTGGCCTTCGGGCCGACCTGGCTGTTCGAGGCCGAGCTGGCCAGCAGCGAGGTGGAGCCTGTGCTGCCTTGTTGGCCGGGGCGAGACATCCCCATCCAGCTCGTCAGCCCGCCGCAGCGGCGCAACTCAGCCAAGGTCAGGGCATTTGGCGATCACCTGGCGGCCGGGCTGGCCTGAGTGCGCTGCCAGGCGAGCAGCAGGTTGTTGGCCGGCATGTCCAGCCGCTCGCGCAATTGCAGGCCCACGGCCGCGGCCTCGGTGGCGACATCGGCCAGGCGGCGCAGGCCCCAGGCCGGGTTGCGCGCGCGCAGGTCGGCGTCGAAGGCGAGATTGCTCGGCGCCGTGGCCTCCCCGTCGACGAGGTAGGGCCCGTAGGTGAGCAGCAATCCTTCGGGCACRAGATGCCGCGCGGCGCCTTGCATCAGCCCCGCCGTGCAGGCCCAGGGCGCGATGTGGATCATGTTGGCGCAGTAGATCGCGTCGACCTGGGCCGGCACGCCGGGCCAGGTCGCATCGAGCACGTCCAGCGTGATTGGCGGGCGCACCCGGGCCAGGCCTTCGCACCATGCGGCGATGGAGGGCAGGGAGGCCGCGTCGAAATCGCTGGGCTGCCAATGCCAGCCGGGCAGGCCTTCGCTGCAGAAGGCCGCGTGCTGGCCCGTGCCGCTGGCAATCTCCAGCATGACGCCTTGTGCGGGCAGCAGGCGCTGCAGGGCCGCGAGGATGGGCGGGCCGTTGCGTTCGGCGGCGGGGCTGTGGCGGCGAGGGTTGTCCATGGCGGGCATCTTGCCTTGCCGCCGCTAACCTTGCCCCTCATGGCCTATCTGCACCGCGATGCCATCGCCGACGACCTGCCGCGCATCGTCGACATCTACAACTTCGCCGTCGCCACGCGCACCTGCAGCTGCGACCTCGAACCGACGACCGTGGCCAAACGCCGCCCGTCTTTCGACCAGCACACGCCCGACCACCGACCGCTGTGGGTGGCCGAGGACAGCGACCATCCCGGCCAGGGAGCCATCGGCTATCTCGGCTTCTTCCATTTCATGAACGAAAGGCCGGGCTACTTCATCACCGCCGACCTGGCCATCTATCTGCACCCGGACTACCAGGCCAAGGGCCTGGGCAGCTATCTGTTGGCACAGGCCATCGCCAGTTCGCCCGCGCTGGGCATCGAGACGCTGACGGCGACGATCTTTGCGTCCAACGTTGGCAGCCTGCGCCTGTTCGAGAAGCATGGCTTCGAGCGCTGGGGCTTCATGCCGCGGGTGGCGCGGCTGGAGGGCGTGGAGAAGGACCTGGTGCTGGTGGGGCGACGGCTGAGCTGACGGCGACTCCCATCGGCCGCGGAAAGAAAGACTTGCGGCGCGCRCCGTTTCGCCAGGGCGCGGCGCTGGGCACAGTGGTCCGGTCTTCAACGGAGCCTTCCATGACCCTCAAGCTGTACCGCCACGCCTTGTCCGGCCACGCCCACCGCGCCGAGCTCGCACTGTCCCTGCTGGGCCTGCCGCATGAACTCGTCGACATTGACTTCGCCACCCGCGCACACAAGACGCCCGAGTTCCTCGCCCGCCATCCCTTCGGCCAGTTGCCGCTGCTGGATGACGACGGCCATTGCGTCTGGGACAGCACGGCCATCCTGGTCTACCTGGCCAGCAAGTACGACCCGGCGGGCCGCTGGCTGCCGGCCGACGCCGCCGGTCGCGCGGCGGTGCAGGCCTGGCTGTCGGTGGCCTCGGGCCTGATCGCCTTCGGCCCCGCGGCGGCCCGCCTCGTCACCGTGTTCGGCGCACGCTTCGATGCCGACGAGGTGATCAACCGGGCTCACACCTTGTTCAAGGTCATGGAAGGCGAGCTGGCTCGTCGCTCCTTCCTGGTCGGCGACCACGCCACGCTGGCCGACATCGCCGGCTACAGCTATATCGTCAACGCGCCCGAGGGCAATGTGGACCTGGCGCCTTATCCGGCGCTGCGTGCCTGGCTCGCGCGCATCGAGGCGTTGCCGGGCTTTGTGCCTTTCAAGACCACGCCGGCCGGCCTGCGGGCCGCCTGAAATGAAGCCCCTCGCCCGGTCCCATCCCGCTGAACGCGGCTGTGCCCGGCCGGTCCCCCGAGGGGACGGCGATGCTCCCGGCATCGAGCCGCGAGCACATCGCCAGGGCGGGCCGGCTAGGGAGCGGCCCGGCGCTCGGCCCGCAAATACGAAAGGCCACTGAAAATGGATCAACCCTTCCACGCCGGCGAGGTCGCCGTGCAGTCTCGCGTCGGCGTCGCCGAGCGCATGGCCGAGGTCGGTCGCCGCGTCGTGCGCGACCACWTGCCCGAGCAGCACCAGCGCTTCTACGAGCAGCTGCCGCTGATGCTGGCCGGCAGTGTGGACCCGACCGGTCGGCCCTGGGCCACGGTGCTGGTGGGGCCGCCGGGTTTCGTGCAGGCGCCGGATGCCTGGCATCTGACCTTCGCGGCCACGCCCATCCCGGGTGATCCGGCCGCGGCCGGCATGACACCGGGCGCGCGGCTCGGCTTGCTGGGCATCGAGCTGCACACGCGGCGGCGCAACCGCGTCAACGGCAAGCTGCTGACGGTCGAGCCCTCAGGGTTGCGGCTGCAGGTGGAGCAGACGGTAGGCAACTGCCCGCAGTACATCCAGGGCCGCGAGGTCGAGTGGTTGCGCGATGCGGCGGACACGCGGCCGCGCACCATCGAACGCGTGTCGCAACTGGACGGCGACGCGGCGTGGCTGATCGCCGCCGCCGACACCTTGTTCGTCGCCACGCATGCGGGCGCGGCAGGGGCAGATGTGTCGCACCGCGGCGGTCCCGCCGGCTTCGTCACGCAAGAGGACGCACGCACGTTGCTGGTGCCGGACTACTCCGGCAACCGCATGTTCATGACGCTGGGCAATCTGCAACTCGACGGACGCGCGGGTCTGCTCTTCATCGACTTCGAGCGCGGCGATCTGTTGACATTGACCGGCCGCGCCGAGATCGTCTGGGACGGGCCGGAACTGGCCGTGCTCGACGACAAGGCCGAGCGCGCCTGGCGCTTCCACCTGGATGAGGGCTGGTGGCTGCGTGATGCGCTGCCGCTGCGCTGGCGGTTCCGCGACTGGGCACCGCAGAACGTTTAGCGCAGGGCGGGATTCGCCCGCAAGGCGTCAACCGCCAGATCGATGAAGGCGCGCACCTTCTGCGTCATGTGCCGGCCCTCGTGATGCACGATGTGGACGGGGATGGCCGATGGCTCGAAATCCTCCAGCAGCGGGACCAGCTCGCCGCGGGCCAGCGCGTCGGCCGCCTGGTAGCTGAGCAAGCGCACCAGCCCCAAGCCCGCCAGCGCAAAGGAGCGGGCCGCGTCATTGGTTGTCGTGCGCAAGCGGGGCCGGATGCGCTGCACCAGCGGCCGGCCCGCTTCGGCGAAGCGCCATTCGGGGTAGGGCGCGACCTGGGTGGGCTGGATCAGCGTATGCCGGGACAGCTCTTCGGGACGCTGCGGCCGGCCATGCGCGGCGAGATAGCCCGGGGACGCCAGCAGCATGCGCCGCACCTGGCCAACGCCGATGGCGCGCAGGGAGGAGTCCGGCAGCTCGCCGATGCGCACGGCCACGTCCAGGCCCTCGTCGACGAGGTTGACGACGCGGTCGACGAAGACGCATTGCGCGTCGACGTCCGGGTAGCGCTGCAGATAGTCGGTGACGATGGGCGTGACGTGCAGGTTGCCGAACAGCACCGGCGCCGTGACGCTGAGCAGGCCCTTGAGCTGGCTGCGGCTGCCGCTGGTGACGGCCTCGGAGTCGCCCACGTCGGCGAGGATGCGCCGGCAGTCCTCGGCATAGCGGGAGCCGGCCTCGGTGACGCGCACGGCGCGGGTGGTGCGCGTCAGCAGGCGCACGCCCAGGCGCTCTTCCAGTTCGGCCACAGCGCGCGTGACGACTGGGGCCGACAGGTCCAGCTTGCGCGCCGCGCTCGCGAAGCCGCCGCTGTCGACGACAGCGACGAAGACTTCCATGGCCTGCAGGCGATCCACGGATCAGGCCAGGCGCCCGGCCTGGAAGTCGCGCACCGCTTGCACCAGTTCGGCCTCGGTGTTCATGACAAAGGGGCCGTACTGCGCGATGGGCTCGCCCAGCGGCTTGCCGGCAATCAGCAGCGCGCGGGTCGGCTGGTCGCCAGCTTGCAGGCGTACGCCGTCGCTGCCGGGCGTGTTGGCGAGGATGGCCATGCGGCCCGAGGGCACCTGGCAGCCGGTCTCGAACTTCAGCCCGCCTTCGTAGACGTAGACGAATGCATTGAACTCGGGCGGCAGCAATTGCTCGAAGCGGGCGCCGGGCGCGAAGTGCAGGTCGAGGTATAGCGGCTCGGTGCTGTCGCGCTGCACGGCACCCTCGACACCATGGCTCGCGCCGGCAATGACGCGCGCCTTGACGCCGTCGCGCTCGAACTCCGGCACCTCGTGGCTGGCCACATCGCGGTACCAGGGCGCGCGCAGCTTGTCCTTGGCGGGCAGGTTGAGCCAGAGCTGGAAGCCGGCCATGCGGCCCGCGTTCTGCTCCGGCGTCTCGCTGTGGATGACGCCGCGGCCGGCGGTCATCCATTGCACGCCGCCGTCGCTGATCAGGCCTTCGTTGCCGGCCGAATCGCGGTGGCGCATGCGGCCATTGAGCATGTAGGTGATGGTCTCGAAGCCGCGGTGCGGGTGGTCAGGGAAGCCGGCGATGTAGTCGTCGGGATTGTCCGTGCCGAAGGCGTCGAGCATCAGGAAGGGGTCCAGCCGGCGCTGCAGGTTCTGCGTCAGCACGCGGTTGAGCTTGACGCCGGCACCGTCGCTGGTCGGCTGACCAGCGACGAGGCGCTCGACCTCGCGCGGTTGGTTCAAAAGGGACGTAGCGACGGTGCTCATGGCAAGTCCTTAAGCGGTGAGCAGTTGAGTGATTTGCGAACGGGCATTGGCAAGACCTTGCTCAGCGGCGAAGGCCATGCCCTCAGCGTAGACGAACTCGACATCGGTCATGCCCAGGAATGCCAGCACGGCCCGCAGATAGGGCGTCATCTGGTCGCTGGGCTGGCCGCGATGGATGCCGCCGCGGCTGGTGACGATGACCACCTTCTTGCCGGTCACCAGGCCGACCGGGCCCTTCTCACCGTACTTGAAAGTGACGCCAGCGCGGGCGACGGCGTCGATCCAGTTCTTGAGCTGGGCGGTGATGTTGAAGTTGTACATCGGCACGCCGATGACGACGGTGTCGGCGGCCTGCAACTCGGCGATCAGCGCGTCGTCCAGCGCGACGCGGGCGGCCTGCTCGGGCGTGCGCTGGTCGGCAGGCGTGAACAGGGCGCCCAGCGCGGCCTCGTCGAGCACAGGTTGGGGTGTCAGCGTCAGATCGCGCACGGTGGTCGTGGCGCCAGGGTTGGCGGCGCGCAGGCCGGCGGTCAGTTCGCTGGCCAGGCGGGTGGAGACCGAGCCTTGGTCATCGGTGGCACGACGGGCGCTGGCGTTGATTTGCAGGATGTTCATTCGGGTGCTCCAGGTTGGCGGTTGCGATGGAATGAACTCTAGAACTGTCCAATCAACTTCAGAAGTTGGTGATTTGCATATGATTGTTC
>NZ_JBFULE010000070.1:0-14628 GCF_056400485.1 Roseateles sp. P5_B10 | reverse complement strand
GGTCAGCAGGTCGCAGCCGGCCAGCGCCTGGATCTGGCCGATGTTGCGGAAGCTCGCGCCCATGACCTCGGTCTTGATGCCATGCTGCTTGAAGTAGGCGTAGATCTGGCTCACCGACTTCACGCCGGGGTCGTTGACGCCGGCCATCGCCGCCTCATCCCAACTGCTGCCGGCGAACTTCTTGTACCAGTCGTAGATGCGGCCGACGAAGGGAGAGATCAGCTGGACCTTGGCTTCACCGCAGGCCACGGCCTGGGCGAAGGCGAACAGCAGCGTCAGATTGCAGCGGATGCCTTCGCGCTCCAGTTCGGCAGCGGCCTGGATGCCTTCCCAGGTCGAGGCCAGCTTGATCAGCACGCGCTCGCGCGAGATGCCGGCGGCTTCGTACAGGCCGATGATGCGGCGGGCGCGGGCGAGCGACGCGGCCTTGTCGAAGGACAGGCGCGCATCGACCTCGGTGGACACACGGCCTGGCACGACCTTGAGGATCTCGAGACCGAAGCGCACCAGCACCTGGTCGACGATCTCGTCCAAGGGCTTGCCGCGATGCGCCTCAACTGCTTCCTTCAGCAACGGCGCGTAGTCGGGCGACTGCACCGCCTTCAGGATCAGTGAAGGGTTGGTCGTTGCATCTCGCGGTGCAAACTGCGCGAGCTGCAGGAAGTTGCCCGTATCGGCAACGACGGTGGTGAGGGTTTTGAGCTGGTCGAGCTGGTTCATGGGCTGCCTGTATCCGGGTCGAACGGATTGACCCGACGAAGAAACTGCTGCATAGTATTTCACGAAACTTAGTTACACAACGGTTAGCGCTCCATGGGAGACGCTGGCCTGGAGACCCCGCAGATGTCTTTCGATCTCGTGTTCTTTGGCGGTACCGGCGACCTGACATGGCGCAAGCTGATGCCCGCGCTGTTCCAGGCCTTCCGGCACGGCAAGCTGCCCGAAGGCGGCCGTATTCTCGCCGTCGCGCGTGACGACCAGACGGACGAGCGCTATCGCGAATGGCTGAAGGAGCGCTTCCGCGAAGTGGATGGCGCCAAGCGTCCCAACGACGAGGAGTTCGAGCGCTTCGCGGCGCTGATCCATTACCGCCGCATGGACTTGTCACAGCCCGATCACTACGCCGGGCTCAAGGAATGGCTGGACGCGCGCAACGCCGACACCGTCGTCCTTTATCTCGCCACCAGCCCGCACCTGTTCACCGGCATCTGCCAGCAACTCGGCGCCGTGGGCCTGAACCACGACAAGGTGCGCGTGGTGCTGGAGAAGCCGCTGGGCCATGACCTGGCCAGCGCCCAGGAGATCAACCGCGCGGTGCGCAGCGTCTTCGCCGAAGCGCAGGCCTTCCGCATCGACCACTACCTCGGCAAGCCCTCGGTGCAGAACCTGATGGCGCTGCGCTTCGGCAACGCGCTGTTCGAGCCGCTGTGGCGCCGCGAGAGCATCGCCAACATCCAGATCACGCTGGCCGAGCGCCTGGGTGTGGGCACACGCGGCGCCTTCTACGACGGCACCGGCGCGCTGCGCGACATGATCCAGAACCATGCGCTGCAACTGCTGACCATGATCGCGATGGAGCCGCCGGCGCGCAACGACGCCGACGCCATCCGCGACGAGAAGCTCAAGGTGCTGCGTTCGCTGAAGCCCTTCACGCCCGATAGCGTCGCCCGCGACGTCGTGCGCGGCCAGTACCGCGCCGGCAGCATCGAAGGCAAGGCCGTGCCCGGCTATCTGGAAGAGGTCAAGGTGCCGCCCGACAGTGCCTGCGAAACCTTCGTCGCGCTGCGCACCGAGGTCAACAACTGGCGCTGGGCCGGCGTCCCCTTCTACCTGCGCACCGGCAAGCGCCTGGCCGAACGCGACGCACAGATCGTCGTCAACTTCCGCCCCGTACCGCACAAGATCTTCCCCGGCGCAAGCCAGCCCAACCGCCTGGTCATCAAGCTGCAGCCCGAGGACGGCCTGGAGTTGCAACTGCTGGCCCAGAAGGGCGCCGGCCACGGCGAACAGTTGACGCCGGTGTCGCTGGACCYGGACTTCGACAAGGCCTTTGCGACGCAGCGCGTCGGCGCCTACGAGCGCCTGCTGCTGGATGCGATCGCCGGCCGCCTCAACCTCTTCGTGCGCAGCGATGAGCAAGAGCAGGCTTGGCGCTGGGTCGAGCCCATCCTTGACGCGTGGGAGGCCGACGCGAGCGGGCCGCGCCCCTATTCGGCAGGCTCCTGGGGCCCGGCCGCCGCAAGCGCACTGGTCGCGCGTGATGGTTTCAGTTGGGCGGAAGAACAATGAGCATTCTTGAGCGCGTGAAGGCGGCCCTGCCGGCCCTGCCGCCGGCCGAGCAACGGGTTGCCAAGCTGTTGCTGCTTGATGCCCGCAGCTTCGCCAGCCTGCCGGTCAGCGAGTTGGCCGACCGGTCGCATGTGTCCAAGCCGACGGTGGTGCGCTTTTGCCGCAGCGTCGGCTATGACGGCCTGGCCGACTTCAAGCTGAAGCTGGCCGGCAGCGTCAACGAAGGTGTGCCCTTCGTGCACCGTGCCGTGGACGAGGACGACAAGACGGGCGACATCATCGTCAAGGTGGTCGACAACGCCGTTGCCGCCCTGCTGCATTACCGCAACGATGCAGCCAGCCATGCCTTCGAGCGCGCCATCGACGCGCTGACCGATTCGGCCCGCCACAACCGACGCATCGAGTTCTACGGCGTCGGCAACTCCGGCATCGTGGCCCAGGACGCCCAGCACAAGTTCTTCCGCCTGGGCGTGAACACGGCGGCGACCAGCGACGGCCATGTGCAGCTCATGAGTGCGACCATGCTGCAGCCAGGCGATTGCGCCGTCATCATCAGCAATTCTGGGCGCAGCCGCGACCTGCTGGATGCGGCCGACATCGCGCGCAAGAAGGGCGCGACCATCATCATCATCACGGCCAGCGCTTCGCCGTTGGCGCAGTTGGCGCTAGGCCCCAGCCAGATCCTGCTGGCGGTGGACCATCCCGAAGACTTCGACCGCTATAGCCCCATGGTGTCGCGTTTGCTGCATCTGATCGCGGTGGACATCCTGACCACGGGCGTGGCGCTGAAGCTGGGCCAGCACCTGCGGCCCATGCTGCAGGAGATCAAGAAGAATCTGCGCGCGAAACGTTACGCGGGCTGATCAGACGGCCGCGGCAGGCGGCCACAGCAGTTCGGCCACGCCGTAGACGCGAGCCAGTTCGCGAAGCTTGTCGGGCGCGTTGTCCAGCTTCAGCGTTGCGCCCTGCTCGGTGCACTGGCGCCCGGCCGACAGCAACACGCTCAGCGCCGCGGAATCGAAATCCTTCAACTCGGCAGCCGACAGCCTGACCTCACGGCCGGCCGCCGCCAGCACCTGGGCGGCCTCGGCGCGCAGGGCGGGCGACATCTGCGCCCAGGCGGCGCGGGCGCCGTCCGTGCGCAGCCGTGCAGGCAGCTTCAGGCCGCTCAAGATCAGCCCTTGGCGGCGGGAGCGCCGGCCTTGGCGTTCTTGTCCGCCAGGCTCTTGATCAGGCCGTCGATGCCGTTGGCGCCGATCTCCTGGGCGAAGCTGTTGCGGTACTGGTCCGCCAGCCAGATGCCCAGCACATTGACGTCATAGATCTTCCACTCGGCACCGGCCTTCTCCAGGCGATAGTCGAGCTGGATGGCATCGCCCTTGCCACGGATCTCGGTCTTCACGACGACCTCGGTGTCGGTCGGCTGGGCGCGCAGCGGCTTCAGGCCGATGGTCTGGTCCTTCACCTGCGTCAGCGCGCCGGCATAGGTGCGCACCAGCAGGGTCTTGAACTCGGCCTGCAGCTTGGTCTGCTGCTCCGGCGTGGCCTGGCGCCAGAAGCGGCCGACGGCCGATGCCGTCATGCGCTGGAAGTTGACGTGAGGCATCACCTTGGCGTCGACCAGGGCGATGATCTTGTTGACGTTGCCGGCCTGGATGTCCTTGTCGGCCTTGACGGCCTCGATGGTTTCCAGGGACAGCTGGCGGATCAGCTGGTCGGGCGTGCCGCCATCGGCCGCATGGGCGCCATGCACGAGGCCAAGGCTCAAGGTCGCCAGGGTGGCCACGGTGAGCAGGCGGCGGCGCAGGGATTTCAGCACAGTCATGGTTTCGCTTTCTCTGAACGGGACGGGCGCTCAACGCGCCAGTCCGGATTTTGGTTGGCTCTCGGGACGTAACCGTTCGCGTGCGGATTCACCGCGCCGCTGCAGAGGCAGGCTCGGCAGGCTTCTTCACGTTCGCCGCGGGTTCGGACGCCGCAGGCTCGGGCGCTGAAGCTGCGGTGGCCGCTGCCGAAGCGCCGTTGCCCGGCACGAGCACCTCGACCTCGTCGTCATCATCGAAGCTGCCGCGGCGTTGCAGATAGGCGTCGCGGTAAAAGGTGTATTTGTCCAACGCAATGCCATCGAGCATTTCACCGGCACGCAGGAAGTTGGAGCGCGTGTTGACGAGGCTCAGCGCGGTAATTGCGACCTTCTTGCGGCCATCGTCGAAGATCACGCCCGGCGAGGCCTGCCAGTCCACCGGCAAGGCCAGCGAGTCGCGCACCGAGGACGGGCCGAACAAGGGCCAGACGATATAGGCACCCGTGCCCATGCCCCATTTGCCCAGCGTCTTGCCGAAGTCCTGGCTGTTCTTCTCCAGGCCCGCTTCGGTGGCGATATCCAGCACGCCAGCCAGGCCGAGCGTCGAGTTGACGGCAAAGCGCATGCCCTGCTCCACACCGGCCTTGAAACGACCCTGCAGGAACAGATTGATCGCCGACCAAGCGTCGCCGATGTTGCCGAAGAAGTTGTCGACGCCGGTACGGATGGGCGCAGGCACGATCTCGGTATAGGCGGTCGCGACGGGCTTGAGCACGTTCTCGTCCAGCTTCTCATTGAAGGCGAAGACCTTGCGGTTCCAGGATTCCCAGGGATCCAGCCGCTGGCCCTTGGAGCCCATGACCTTGTCGACAGCCCGCTCGATGCGCGTGCCGACACCCTTGACGGTCTGGCAACCCGCCAGGCTCAGGGCCAGGACAAACAGGGCCAGCATGCGGACGATACGGTTCACGGCTTGCTCCCCGAGGCAGGTACTGCCGCTGCGGCGCTGCCCATGTCCGACGCCTTGCTGTTGATGAACTGGCCAATGAGGTTTTCCAGCACCACGGCGCTCTGCGTCTGCCTGATGATGTCGCCGCTGGCGAGGTTCTTCTCATCCGCACCCGGCTCCAGGCCGATGTACTGCTCGCCCAGCAGGCCCGAGGTCAGGATCTTGGCCGAACTGTCCTTGGGGAACTGCGTGTTCTTGTACATATTGAGCAGCACCTTGGCCTGGAAGGTCTTGTCGTCGAAGCTGATCGACTCGACACGGCCGACGACGACGCCGGCGCTCTTGACCGCCGCGTTAGGCTTCAGGCCACCGATGTTGTCAAAACGCGCCGACACCTGGTAGGTGGCATCGAAATTGAGGCTCAGCAGGTTGCCAGCCTTGAGCGCGAGGAACAGCAGCGCAGCGCCGCCGATCAGCACGAACAGGCCCACCCAGGCGTCATATCGAGAGGATTGCATCCTTCCTTCTCCCTAAATCGAAAACATCATGGCGGTCAGCGTGAAGTCCAGGGCCAGCACGGCCAGCGACGACAGCACGACGGTACGCGTGGTCGCTGCCGACACGCCCTCGGGCGTGGGCCGGCAACCATAGCCCTGAAGCAGCGCGATGAAGGTGACCGTCACGCCGAACACCAGGCTCTTGATGACACCGTTGCCGACGTCCTTGAACACATCCACGCCGCCTTGCATTTGCGACCAGAAGGCACCGGGGTCGATGCCCAGCAGCGGCACGTCAACCAGCCAGCCGCCCATGATGCCAACCGCCGAGAAGACCGCGGCCAGCAAGGGCATCGCGATCAGCCCACCCCAGAAGCGCGGCGCCAGCACACGCTGCACCGGGTCCACGGCCATCATCTCCATCGCGGTGAGCTGCTCGCCGGCCTTCATCAGGCCGATCTCGGCGGTCAGCGACGTCCCGGCGCGGCCCGCGAACAGCAGCGCCGTGACCACCGGCCCGAGCTCGCGCACCAGGCTCAGCGCAGTCAGTAGGCCCACCGCTTCCCGGGAGCCGTAGCGCTGCAGCGCGTAGTCGCCCTGCAGGGCCAGCACGGAGCCAACGAACAGGCCCGACACGCCGATGATGAGCAGCGAGCGATTGCCCAGATAGAAGAGCTGCTCGCGCACGAGCACGAAACGCATCAGCGCCCGGGGCGAACAGGCGAGCAGCGCGCCGAACAGCCGCGCGGCGGCGCCCAAATCGGCGAGCAGCATGCGCACGCTCAAGCCCAGGTTGGCGGCCAGCGCCATCATGACGCCACCCCGAAATCCTCGGCCACCGGCACGGCAGGCTGGTGAAAGCGCACCGGCCCGTCAGGCTCGGCACCCACGAACTGCCGCACCAGCGGGTCATCGCTGTGGCGCAGCTCGTCCGGCGTGCCCTGGGCGACGATGCGGCCATTGGCCACCATCGCCACCTCGTCGGCGATCTCGAAGGTCTCGTGCAGGTCGTGCGAGACGATGATGCTGGTCAGGCCGAGGGCGTCGTTCAGATCGCGGATCAACCGGGCAGCCACGCCCAGCGAGATCGGGTCCAGGCCGGCGAAGGGCTCGTCGTACAGCACCAGGTCCGGGTCCAGCGCGATCGCACGGGCCAGGGCCACGCGCCGGGCCATGCCGCCGGAGACTTCGCTGGGCAGCAGGTCACGCGCACCGCGCAGGCCGACGGCATTGAGTTTCATCAGCACCAGGTCGCGGATCATGGCCTCGGGCAGGTCGGTGTGCTCGCGCAGCGGGAAGGCCACGTTCTCGAAGACGCTGAGGTCGGTGAACAGCGCGCCGAACTGGAACAGCATGCCCATGCGCCGGCGCACGGCGTACAAGCCGTCCAGGTCCAGCGGCGCCAGGTCCTGGCCGTCGAACAGCACCTGGCCGCTCATGGGCCTGAGCTGGCGGCCAAGCAGGCGCAGCACGGTGGTCTTGCCGCCACCCGAAGTGCCGATCAGCGCCAGCACCTTGCCGCGCTCCAGCTTCAGGTTGACGCCGTCCAGCACCACGCGGTCGCCGTAGCCGACGCTGACGTTGCGCAGTTCAATCAGAGGTGCGGTTGCCAAGAGATTCACGCAGGCAGGCTGCAAGCCGGGGGCGGGAGAAAGGGCGCCATGATAGGGGAAACACCAAGCCTTCCCGCACGCCCGGCCTTCAAGGCGGAGCGGCGACTTTCTCCGACTCGAAGTTCACCTCGATGCGCATCCAGGACTTGACCGCCTGGCCATTCAGCTGACCGGGGCTGAAATCGGTTGCCATGAAAGCCTGCCGCGCCGTCTCGAACAGCGGCTCGGGCAGCACGGCGTCGCCGTCGGGCTCGACGCGCTCGACCCGCCCCTGCTCGTCCAGGTAGAGCTTGAGGATGGCGTTGTAGGACCGCCGCACCGGCCAGTTGAGAGGCCATTGCAGCAGCACGGGCGTGCGCGCCACGGGCCCGACGCTGAGCAGCGCCCGCGGCACATAGACGGCCGGCTCAACGACAGACACCGCGGGTTGCGGCGAGGGCTCACGGGAAATCTCAGGCGGAAGGGGCGACGGCACCGTCGCCGGGCCAAAGATGGCGGCCGCAGGCGACGGTTGCTCGGCGGCCGCCGCAATCGGCGTGACGGCAGGCGCGGCCACGTACCGCACCTTCAGCGCCGCCGGCGCGTCGGTAGGCTTGGGCAGCAGCTGGTCCCGCTTCCAGTCGCTCAGCGCCTGCGCCCCGGAGGCGAGCAGCGCGAGGTGTGCCAGCGCCGCCCCGGCCAGGCACCACCACGGCGCCCGTACCGAGCCGCTGGCGCCTGCGCCTCTCAGTTCATCAGCTCGCGCCATGAGGTGCGCCGCAGGGTGCCTGGCGGCAGGTTGATCGGGTCAGCACCTGTGCGGGGGACGTTCTTGCCGTCGACCTGCTGCACCAGGGTCAGCAGCTTGCCGGTGGAGCTGACGATGGATGTGATACCTGCCACCAGCGTCGTGCTGGAATAGGTCAGCAGCGGCTTGCCGGAACCGACGTCCAGGTAGTAGAGCCAGGAAGTGCCGCCGGGCGAGCAGACGGTCGGCTGTGGGATGTTGGTGGCGACGATGAGCTGGTTGAGCTGCTGGTCGAAGTCGACGTTGACCCGCTCGCCGGCGCTGAGGCTGAGATCGACGTACCAGCCCTTTTGCGTGGCCCAGTTGATGGTCGCACCGCTCACCAGGCCGCTGCGGTCGGCTTTCAGCGTCTGCTGAACCATGTTGGCATTGCTGCGCAGGGCGCCCAGGCCAGACACCGCCAGGTCGTCCTTGAAGCTGTAGATGGACTGCAGCGAGGTGTCGCCGACGTCCGTCGTGCCCAGGTAGCGCCCCGTGGCAACCGACACGATCGGATATTTGTAGTTGCCATCGATGATCTCGCTCAGCACCGGCTTGGTCGTGACGGGCTGGTTGCTGCCCGTCTGGCCCAGCAGCATGCTTTCCTTGCCGGCCGTGCCGTAGTTGTCGTCGAAGTCGAAGCGCCAGACATTACCGAGCATGTCGGCACCGTAGACCCGCGATGCGACGCCGACCTTGTCGTCATCCACCCAGGCGTTGATCTTGCCCAGATTGCTGGGCGTGCCGGCGCTGCCCGCCGTGGTCGCAATCTTGCTGTTGGTTGCGCCCGTCACGGCGTCCACCACATACAGATAGCCCAGGCCCGTGTTGTTGTAGCCGGAGGTGAACATCACGACCCAGCCGCCGGCCTTGTTCTTGGTGATGATGGGGTTGCCGTAGCTGTAGCCCAGGTCGGCGTCGGTGGAAAATTCCCACAGGGCCTTGGGAGCGGTGGGGTCGGTGATGTCAAGGGCGTAGTAGCCCTTCCCCCCCTTGCCCAGGCCGCCCACCAGGATGGTGCGCCATTTCGTGCCGTCGTACACATCGCCCACCACCGGCGCGCCGTCGACGAAGAAGCGGTGCTTGGATTCATAGGCGGCATCGGCCAGCAGGTACATGTTGGACATGACCATGGACGGCACGTAGGCCCACAGCTCGGTACCGCTCGTGCTGTCTGCCACGTTGTCCTTGTCCACGACTTTGATGGCGTGCAGCATGCCGTCGTTGGCACCGACATAGAGCACACCAGGCCGCTTGGCTGCGGCGAACGCGCTATAGCCAGCGTCGCTCAGGTTCAAGGGAGACTGCTTCACGTAGACCGGCGCGCCGTTGACGATGTCGCCCAAGGGCCCGGTGCGGGTGCGGAACACCTTGTCGGCATCGGCGCTGGCGGACTGTTCGTAGGTGGTACTGCCGCTCAAATAGCTGATGAGATTGGCGGCCGTGGCCTTGGGCTTGGCGCCCGCATCCATCGTCGTGCACTGGCTCAGCTTCTCCGCCCCGGTGGTGCACAGGTTCTGGAAGTTGCTCGCCTTGCCGGCGGTGCTCAGGTTGGTCTCGGTGAAGTCGACGAGGCTGTTGCTGCCGTTGTTGAACAGGATGGTGCGCGAAGCCTGGGTCTTGATGCGATCGGCGGCCGACCAGATCGGCGCGCTGGGGTTCAGCACGGCGCCCGTACCGGTGTCGATCTTGAACGCATTGACGGTGCCGTCCCAGGTCTTGGTGGTGTAGAGGGGGATGAACAACCAGTCATCGCCGGCGGACGGTGTCAGTGAGCTGGTGGCCGCCGCGGCGGAGCTGCCGGTGGCAGCGTCGATGCGGGTCAGCGCATCCACGAGGCTGGCGGCCATCTCGGACGCGTTGTTGGCGCTGTAGTAGGTGCCGCGCCCGTTGACGGCGGCATGCCAGAGATCATCGACGGCCGTCAGCGTGTTGGACTTCGGCTCGGGCCAGACCTTGTTGCCCTGCTTGATGTCGAAGAAGTCGCCGCTCCTCTGGGTTTCGTAGTTCTTGTCGTAGGTCAACGTCCCGCTCAGGCCCAGGCCCATCGCGAACGTGGTCATGTGCTGGGCCGGGTTGTTGTCCTTGGTGTCGACCGGCACGATGTTCGCGCAGACGTCCTGGTTGGCGACCGAGCCCGTGCAGTTGCCCAGCGCCGAGGTGCGCAGGTCGTTGACGTAGTAGTACTGGGCCACGTCGGCCAGCGTGTCGGCGTAGCCGGCGCCGCCGTTGCCCTCATCGCGCATCGGCCGCGCCACCGACGCGCCCGCATCGGTGTTGCCGACACCCACGGTGCCGGCCAGATCCTTGTGCGTGATGCTGCCCTCGTTCCAGTAGCCGTCCGTCGAGAGGATGGTGTAGTTGCGCTGGCAGGCGTACTGCATCGGGTCGCTCTGCCCGCTCAGCTTGTTGGCGAAATAGCGCCCCGCCCGCGCCAATGCCGRCCGCAGCGGCGTGGCGCTGTTGCCCGACGTGCCGTACAGGCGGCTGAAGAAGTCGGTCTTCTGCGTACCGCTGTCGAAGTCACGGATGTTCAGGAAGCCCGTGCCGTCGGCACCGGTATTGGCGTACTCGCTGATCTTGGAGAAGCCAACGCGGAATCGAGTGGCGTCGATCTTGGCGAAGGCCATGCCGGCACCGGCCCGCATGGCCAGCATGCGGGTGCGGTAGTAGGAGAACCAGTTGGCATAGTTCTGCTTCTGCGCGGCGGTCGCGTTCTGGGAGCGCACGACGTCGAAATCGGGGCCTGCGCAGCTGCTGCCCGTGTTCCCGGTCTTGGGCGTCGCCCAGAGGAAGGGCCCATAGTCACCCTCGGTCTTGGTCGTGGTGACGGTTTTTTGGAGGGAGCAACTGTTGGCTACGTTGTTTTTGCAGGTCTTGCCAGGTGCGTTGATACGCGTATACGAGGTCACGACGGTGGTCGTCCTGATGGTGCCGCTGTCGTAGGTCGACGTGGAGGTGCTGCCAGGTACCGCACAGGCGGGATCGTTCTTGGCGCCGCACACCGCGGATGAGACCGACTGGGTGGGCGTGCCGACAGTCGCCCCGACGACGTTGGGCGTTTCCGGGTTGTCGTTGCTCAGGTCGACGGTGCTCGAGCCGCTCTTGTAGCCGTCGTTCCAGGCAGCCGTGAAAGTGGCGTCCGCCATCGACGTGCCATCGGATTTCAAGGGCGCCGGATAGTTGCGGTTGGGGTCGTAGAAGATCTTGTTGGCGCCGACCCAACCGAAGCACACGTCGCCGGTGGGCGCGTCGTCGGGCAGGTAGTTGTCGCTCATGGAGCCCGAGTCATCAAGCACGAACATCAGGTTGGAGCGCACCAGCGTGCCATTGGTCGTGCTGGCCAGCGGTCGGTCGGCCAGGTCGGCGGATCCTGCACTGGCCGTCAGTGCGGCCAGGAGCATGGACAGCCCCCCGACCATCCACCGCAGCCCAGGGAGAGAAGAGGTCGTATTCATGCTGGATCTCCTGCGCGGCTTACRGCTGGACGATGGTTTCGGTAAACGAGACGGTGCCGCGCGCACTGGTGGCGCGCACGACGATGCGGTAGAACTGGGAATTCGTGACGACGGTCTGCGCCTTGCCGTCCTTGTAGCTCTGCACACCCTTGTTGCCGCCGCCGGTGAGCGACGAGCCGGTCGGCACCGCGCAGTCGACTGCCGACGGTGCGCCTTCAGCCGCGCACAGCCGCGTGATGATGTAGCGCGCCGTGTTCGCGCCACCATTGAGGCTGATCTCGGCGGACGGGCTCACGCAGTTGTTGAAGCTGCCCGCCGCGTAGAGCGAGCAGTTGGCGGTGCCGCTGCCGGTCCAGTCCACCACCACMCGCGCGTTGCTGGTGGAACCCTGGCCGGTCATGTCCAGCGAGTCGCGGCTGCTGGCGTAGTAGCCGGCGGCGGCCCGGTCGTTGTGCAGGTTCGTGCCGGCATTGGCGTTCAGGTAGGCCACGGCCGACTCAGCGGCCTGGCTGGCCGCCGACGTTGCATCTTGCTTGAACCCGAGGTTGCCAATGACCAGCGAGCTGGTGTCCACCGACCGCACCAGCGCCACCGCGGCCAAAGAGATGACCACGAGGGCGATCAGTGCAAATATCAGCGAGACCCCGCGCTGCCGGCGGGTCGCCGTTGTCCTGGTTGCGTGGCAGTCCGTCATTTCATATTCCCCAGATCACGTTGCGCAGGGGTGCCGTCACCTCGAATACCGAGTAGCGGTAGTGCTTCCAGTCCGGCACGCCGCTGACCACCAGGTCCAGGCAATTGCTGCTGCCGCAAGTGGTAGCACCGGTGACGGTGGTTGCCTTGCCGACGTCCCACTTCGGCGCGGCCACGGTCACTTCGTCCTTCTGGTAGCTGCCGCTGCGCGCGACGATGGCAATCCTTACTGCCTGCACTTGCCGCCAACCTGCGTTGGTGGTGGGCGTCACGTTGTCGTAGGTATCCACGACGCGGTCGGCATTGGTGTCCTTGCCATACAGGGCGCGCAGGTAAACGATCTGCGGGAACAGCTCCTGCGACTGCATCCCGCCCGAGGCCAGGTCCAGGGTCTGCTGTTGCAGGTTGTAGTTGGCATCCACCGCGAAGGTGCGCAGCACCAGCTGACCCGCGTTGATCAGCCGATCGCCCGCAAGATAGCCCGCAGCCGGCGCCACCTGCGCGCCGCTGTTCCAGGGCGACGCGCCATGCACGACCTGGTTGCTGTTGGCGATCTGCGTCACCTGGTAGGCGCCGCACCAGTTGGTGGCGGAGTAGCCGGCGGGCACGGCGATCACGATGTCGCTCACCGAGATCCCCACCGCCGACCGAAGGGTGAATCGATTCGCGGTGATCGGGTGGTTGACGCTCACGATCGCCGGCACGGCATAGGCCCGGCTGGACGACATGACCGTGACGCTGTCCGGAGCGCCATTGGCCCCTGCGGTGATCACCACCGGCGCGAGCGTCCAGTTGAAGGCGCCCGTACTCGTATGGTTGGCGACGACCGGGCAGCCGAGTGTGGGCAAGGAGAGCTCGTCGATGAGGCCATAGCCGGCCATCTGGATTTCGCGCTGCAGGGTGTACAGCCCCAGGGCGCCGTTGACCTGGGCATCGGCACCACCGGTCGTCACGCGCTTCTGCCCTTCGGCGAAGGACAGCACCTGGGCGGTGACCAGCACGACGACCAGGCCCAGCAGCAGCCCGATCATCAGCTCGATGAGCGTCGCGCCGCGCACGGCCGCCCGGCGGGGGGTCAGTTTGGAATTCAAGACCATCACGGCAGCGGCCCTCAGTTGATGGACGAGGCCATCGTGAATCGATTGGTCGACTCACCAGCCGCCGTCCAGCGGATCTCGATGGACACCGCCCCCGTGGCCGCCACGGTCACCGTGGACTCGCCGTTGGGGAGTCGGGCCGCCACGCGGGCCTGCCAGTCCTGACAGGCAGCCCCGCAACTGGCCGTGGCGTAGGCGTTGAGGCCGGTGCGGTTGGTCCACATCTCGCCGAGCAACTGCTGGGCGAGGAAGGCCGCCTCGGCCCGGAAGGTGGCGGACGTCTGGGCGCGCGTCATGGCCCCTTGCAGCCCGACGACGCCCAGCACGCCCATCGCGCAGATCAGCAGCGCGACCAGGGCTTCGAGCATCGCAAAGCCGGTGTGCTGGCTGCGGCCAGCCTTCAGGTTCGAGCTTGCTTTCATGCCTTGGACTCCATGATGCAGCGGGTCAGCATTTGCGCGGATCACTGCTGGCGGTGACCTTGGGCTCGCACATGCGGATGGCGCCGCCGGTCCCGACGACGATGCGCAGCGCGCGGAAGTCATCGCCAGGGACGTTGTTGTCGATGTTCAGCGTGGTCAGCGTGGCCGCGGGCGACATGTCCACAGCGCGGCCGAAGCCGTTGAAGACCACGGTGTCCGCGTCTTTGCTGGCGACATCGTCCCCATGCACCACGACCGATTGGCTGCCGCTGCCGGTGGCATGCTTGTCCAGGATGCGGGGCTCGGTCGTGTCGCTGACTGCGGTCGCGCACTTACCAGCCGGGTCGTCAAGGCTGACCACCCACGACATGCCGTCCTCTCCAACCGAGCAGCTGTTGTCCATCACCGCCGAGTTGCTCAGGCGTACGAGCGAGAAGCGCACATTGGTGTTGCGCCGCATCGCCTCGGCGCGAGCGCGCTGCAGGCCAGTCTGCAGGGACGTGGCCACGCTGCGGATCTGGGTGTTGCGTATCCAGGCGCTGGCGCTGGGCATCACGGCCATGAGCAGCAACGCCATCAAGGCGACCACCACCACCAGCTCGATCAAGGTAACGCCCCTCAGGGCCGGCCGCTTCATGTTCACCTCAGCACTCGCTGCCCTTGGCGAGCCAGCAGTTCTTGCCGGTCACGGCCGCACCCTTGAAGGTGGTCGTGGCCTGCACGTTGGATTGGTTGATGGTGTACACATGCCCCACCGACGCCGTGCCTGTCTTGCCGGTGGCGGTGATGGTGTAGCTCTGAGCGCTGATCAGGCTGCAGGCATAGGTGAAGTTCTTGGCACCGTTGGGAACGAAGGTCTTCCAACTCGGGGCGGCGGCGGCGTCGACGCAGGTCGTGGTCCCGTAGTTGCGGTTGTCCTGGTAGTACTGTTCCATCTTGATCCGGTAGTCCGCCAGCTGCGAGAAGCTTTCGGACAGGGAGCCGCGGCGCACGTAGTCCTTGTATTGCGGGACAGCCACCGCTGCCAGGATGCCCACAAT
>NZ_JBFULE010000069.1:0-14694 GCF_056400485.1 Roseateles sp. P5_B10 | reverse complement strand
GCGCCGCAGCCCGCCCCTAGAGGAGAGTTCTCGATGACCCAGACCGCCAAGATGACGGTGACTGCCGCGGCCGCTGCGCTGCTGGCTGCCGGTGTGACGCTGACCACCACGGCTTCGGGCTGGACCTTGCCCGGGTTTCACAAGGCGCCCGCCGCAGCGGCCACCGACGCGACGCCCGGCGGCGCCGCCCCGACCACCGTAGCCCTCGCTGCGGCCACCACACCGGCACCCGCCGTGGCCCTTCCCCCCGCCCAGTTGCCCAACTACCGCGCCATCGTGCAGACCCAGGGCCCTGCCGTGGTCGGCATCACCGTGGCCGGCCTGCACAAGGTGGGCAATGACGACGGCGACGAAGGCCCCGTCGCGCGGGGTGACGATGACCCCTTCTTCCGCTTCTTCCGCGGTATCCCCGGGCTGCGCATGCCGCAGCAGGGGCCGCAGCCCTTCCGCGGCCAGGGCTCCGGTTTCATCATCAGCAGCGACGGTGTCGTGCTGACCAACGCCCACGTCGTGCGCGACGCCAAGCAGGTCACCGTCAAGCTCAGCGACCGCCGGGAGTTCTCGGCCAWGGTGCTGGGCAGCGACCCGGCCACCGACATCGCCGTGCTCAAGCTCGACGCCAAGGGCCTGCCCACCGTGCAGCTGGGCGACCCCAAGCAGGTGCAGGTCGGCGACTATGTGCTGGCCATCGGCGCGCCCTATGGCTTCGAGCAGACGGCCACGCAGGGCATCGTCAGCGCCAAGGGTCGCTCGCTGCCCGGCGACAGCGTCGTGCCCTTCATCCAGACCGACGCGGCCGTGAACCCGGGCAACTCGGGCGGCCCGCTGTTCGACGCGGCCGGCCGTGTCGTCGGCGTCAACGCGCAGATCTTCTCGCAGAGCGGCGGCTTCCAGGGCCTGGCCTTCTCCATCCCGGTGGACGTGGCGCTGAAGGTCAAGGACCAGATCGTTGCCCACGGCAAGGTCGAGCATGCGCGACTGGGCGTCACGCTGCAGGACCTGTCGGCGCCGCTGGCCTCGTCCTTCGGCCTGGGCGCACCCGATGGCGCCCTGGTGTCCAGCGTGCAGCCTGAAAGCGCCGCCGCCAAGGCCGGGCTGAAGGCGGGTGACGTCATCACGGCCATCGACGGCGAGCCGGTGCGCGTGGCGGGCGACGTTTCCAGCCGCGTCGGCCTGGCCCGCCCCGGCGACAAGCTCAAGCTGGAGCTGTGGCGCGACAAGTCCCGCGTCAGCGAGACCGTCAGCCTGGGCCGCGCCGACAAGGACACGCAGGAAGCCAATGCCACGCCCCAGGGCGGCTCGCTGGGCCTGGCGCTGCGTCCGCTGGAGCGCCAGGAGCTGCGCGGCTCGGGGCTGGACCATGGCCTGCTGATCGAAGGCGTGACCGGCCCGGCCCAGCTGGCAGGCGTGCAGCCCGGCGACGTGCTGCTGGCGCTGAACGGCAAGCCGGTGCAGAGCGTGGAGCAGGTGCGCGACGCGCTGAAGGGCAAGCCGGCCTCGGTGGCCTTGCTGGTGGCGCGTGACGGCCAGCAGATCTTTGTGCCGGTACGGCTCGGCTGACACATCTCGACGGCAGGGTGGCAGGCGCCACTCCGCACCTGGCCCGCGGCTCATCTGCCGCGGGCTTTTTTTCATCAGCGCTCCAGCCGGTGAAAACTCACGCGGCCGCCTGCCGGCCGGCCGGTTGCGCTAGGCTGCGTGTCATCTCACCGACTGCGGAGACCGCCCTGGAGATCTTGCTTGAACTGCTGCTCGAACTGATCTTCCAGGTCTTCGGCGAACTGCTCGTCGAACTCGGCCTGCATGCCGTGGCCGAGCCTTTTCGCAAGCAGCCCAGCGTCTGGGTGGCCGTGCTCGGCTATGTGCTGCTGGGCGGCATCGTCGGCGCGCTGAGCCTGTGGCTCATGCCCCAGCACCTGACGCGCGATGGCTGGCCCCGCCTGGCCAACCTCGTCGTCACGCCCGTGATCGCCGGTTTCGCAATGACGCTGATGGGCCTGTGGCGATCGCGCCGTGGTGACCCCGTGCTGCGCATTGACCGCTTCGCCTATGGCTATCTGTTCGCGCTGACGGTCGCCGTCGTGCGCTACAACTTCGCGAGCTGAGCCGCCATGGACGCCATTCGCTGGGTTCTCATCCTCATCGCGGTTGGCGCGGCAGCTGCCGCCGCCCTGTGGCTGGGCCTGAGCGAGCCGCCAGCCAACCCGGCCTTGCCCTCCCAGCCCACAACCGTGGCCGCCCTGCCCGCCACGCCGCCCCTGGCGGCTTCAGCAGCCTCGACAACCATCCGCGCGGTGGCGCGCGCCGCCTCCGCAACGGCTTCGCCGACACCCACCTCCGCAAGGCCGGCCGCACCGCGCATCGGCTCGGAAGGGTACGGCCCGCACATCGATCGTGCGATGGCCGGCGACGATGCGGCGGCCGCCTGGGAGGCGGTGCGCTGGCTGCGGCTTTGCGCGTCGAACGAGACGCGGCGCAACAGCTTCGAGACCGTCCGCAACCAGGGGATATCGCCGGAAATGATGACCCAGATGATGGTGGAGGCCGATGCCGAGTCGAGGCGCTGCCAGACCGTGACCGCCCAGCACCGCGTGATGCTGCCGGAACTGGCCTCACGGGCGGTGCGGGCCGGCGTGGCCGAGGCGGCCTCGGCCTTTGCCGCCGCGACCTTCCCCGGCGACCTGACCGCCGCGCAGTGCCAGCAGGTGGCCGAAGCGATGCGGCGTGACGCGCTCGCCGGTGACGGGCTCAGCCTCATCAATGCGGCGACGTCCAACCCCGCGTGGGGACTGAGCGACGCCGAGCGTTTGAGCTTTCTGATGGCCTACGCCGAACTGCCCGATCACCCTGAGGCCAAGGGCATGGCCAAGTCGCTGCTGGAGCGGGGTGCGCTTCACCTGGCCGCGCCGCCCACACCGCAGCAGATGGCCGCGGCCAGAGAGGCGGCGCAACAGATCCTTGCGCGCAGGCATGCTGGCGGCAAGCCCTGAGGTCGCTCAAGGCATGCCGTTGTCCACGTAGTCGGCAAACCCCGGCCGCGCGCTCAAGCGCTGCAGCCAGGCCTCCACCGCCGGCAGTTCCACGCGCTCGATCGGCGCGTTCTTCCAGCGCTGGGCCGACAGGCCGAGCACGACGTCGGCCAGCGTGAACTCAGGCCCGGTCACGAAGGCGCCCGTCTTGGCGAGCTGCACTTCCAGCATGCCCATGTGCTTGTTCCAGTTCGCCACGCCTGCAGTGATGGCCTCGGGCGTGGCCGGCTGGCCGCGCACCAGCGCCATGAAGGCGACGCGCCAGCTGTTGTTCAGCTCGCCGGCCTGCCAGTCCATCCATTGCTCGACCCTGGCGCGCGCCTGCGGCTCGGTCGGCAGCAGCGTGGTTGCGTAGAGCTTGGTGGCGAGATAGCGGCAGATGGCATTGCTCTCCCACAGCACGAAGTCACCATCGATGAGCACGGGTATCAGGCCGTTGGGGTTCATCGCCAGATAGCCCGGCTCCTGCGGCGAGCGAAAACCCGCCCCCCAGTCCTCGCGGTCGAGCTCGAGATCGAGCTGCGCGGCGGTCCACATGACCTTGCGGACGTTGATGGAGGTGAGGCGGCCGAGGAGACGGAGAGCAGGCATGGGAGATGCGGGCGAGTCAACGGAGCCTGCAGTGTCGGTTCAGAAGTCGGCCCATTCACCATCGGCCGCCGCCGGGGGCTTGACGACGGCCGGGCTGGCGGCAGGCCTGGAGGGCACGCGCGGCTCGACGGGTGCCGGTCTGCGCACGACGGCCTTGACCGCCGGTCGCGTCGACGGCCGGCTCACGGGTGGCGAGGGCTTGCGTGGCCGGGGCGCCGGCACGGCCGCATGAGCCTCGTGCGCGAGCCGGAAGACCGCCACCGCCGCCACGAGCTGGCGGRCCTGCTCCTTGAGGCTCTCGGCGGCGGCGGCGCCTTGCTCGACGAGTGCGGCGTTCTGCTGCGTGGTCTGGTCCATCTGCATGACCGCTTCGCCGACCTGCGCCACGCCGCTGCTCTGCTCGCCGCTGGCGCTGCTGATCTCGCCCATCAGGTCTGTGACGCGGCGGATCGCGTCGACCACTTCGGTCATGGTCGAGCCGGCCTGATCCACCAGCACGGTGCCGCGCTCGACACGCTCGACGCTGGCCATGATCAGCGACTTGATCTCCTTGGCCGMCTGGGCGCTGCGCTGGGCCAGCAGGCGCACCTCGCCGGCCACGACSGCGAAGCCGCGGCCCTGCTCGCCGGCTCGCGCGGCCTCCACCGCCGCATTCAGCGCAAGGATGTTGGTCTGGAAGGCGATGCCGTCGATGGTGCCGATGATGTCGGAGATGCGCTGCGAGCTCTGCTGGATGTCTCTCATCGTCGCCACCACTTCGTTGACGACGGCGCCACCCCGCACGGCCACCTCGCTGGCGCCTTGTGCCAGCTGGTTGGCCTGACGGGCGTTGTCGGCGTTCTGCTGCACGGCCGAGCCCAGCTGCTCCATCGACGCCGCCGTCTGCTCCAGGGCGCTGGCCTGCTCTTCGGTGCGGCTGGACAGGTCCTGGTTGCCCTGCGCGATCTGGGCGCTGGCAATGGCCACGCTGTCGGAGTTGGCGCGCACGGTGCTCACGATGAGGGCCAGCGCCTCCTGCATGCGTGCCACGGCCGCCACGGTACTCGTCGTGTCTCCTGATCGCACCGGTACCGGCTGGGCCAGGTCTCCATCGGCCACGCGCTGCACGGCCTCGCTGAGTTCGCCCGGCTCGGCACCAAGTGCGCGRCTCAGGCTGCGCGACAGTGCCCAGCCCACGAGACCGCCCAGCAAGGCCATCGCGACCGCGCCGCCCAGCATCTCCATGCCGCTGCTGGCGGCGACTTGGCCGGCATCCTTGGCGAGCTGGTTGGCGACTTGGCTCTGCAACTCGATGGAGTCATCGACGGCCTTGAAGATCGTGCTCTGCCGGGCACGCACCTCGCCGGTCAGCATCGCCGCGCCCTCGGCTGTCTTGCCCYCACCCGCCAGCGCCAACACCTGGTCCAGCCCGTGCCGGTAGGCGGGCGTGTTGTCGGTGATGAGCTTGAGCAGCGCCCGGCTCTTGGGCTGTGCGAGCGCCTTGTCCAGCATGGCGATCGACTGGTCGGTGGCCGCACGCATCTCGCCGATGCGCTTCACCTCGGCAGCACGGACGGTCGCATCGGTCGTCAGCAGCACATTGCGCACCGCGCGAGCGCTCGTGTTGAGGTTGTCCTTGATGTCGGCGAACTTGTCCATCTTGGGCATGCGATCAAGGGCCAGCTCGTCGACCTTGGCGGCCAGCGAGCCCATCCGCAGCATGCCGAAGACGGCGATCACAAGGCCGAGCAGCACTGCCGAGCCGAAACCCAGGGCCAATCGGGTGGAAACCTTGAAAGCATTGAAGTTCATGGCTTGACCTCGTCGAAGGAGTCGAGCGGCTGGCGACATCGTCGACTCAGCCGGAAGTCGGTCGGCAGGACGCCGTTGTCCGCCTGCACCGCGCTGCGCCTGGGGCGGCGCTTGCTGAAGGGCGCCGCTGCTGGGCTGCCCTGCAGAGCCAGCATGACAGGGATCCTGAGGCGCTGCAAGCTGCACTCCGTGCCTCCGGATCGGCACGGGATCTGCCTGCGGCTACACGGCGGCTAGCCCTGTGTCGACGACTGCTGCGCGCGGCCCGCCTCGGTCAGGGTCGCCGTCCAGCGGCCCGCGTCGTCGCAATGCAGGCTGACCCAGCCCGGCCCGGCGACGCCACCGAGCCGGGCGTCACTCAGGGCCGTGAACTCGCGCAGCAACTCGCTGACGCGGGCGTCAAGGCGCTTGGCCAGGCGCGTCAGCGGCACCGCCCGGGCGCCATCGCCCAGCTCATGCAGCAGCTCAGCCGGCGTGCGCACTCAGCACGACCGGGATGGACTTGGACGTCGGCGTGCGCGCGGTGACGGAGAAGCTCTGCAGCGGCACCAGCGGGTTGGTCTCGGGGTAGTAGCTGGCCAGGCAGCCGCGCGGGATGTCGTATTCGACGAGCAGGAAACGCTCGGCGTGGCGCTGCTCGACGTCGCCGCCGGCCTCGTCGATGTAGAGGCTAGTGATGTCCACCCAGTCGCCGGCCCTCATGCCGAGATCCTTGATGTCATCGGCGTTGATGAAGACGACGCGCCGATGACCGTAGACGCCGCGGTAGCGGTCGTCGTGGCCGTAGATGGTGGTGTTGTACTGGTCGTGGGAGCGCAGCGTCGTCAGCGTGAAGACGCGAACGTCGCGCTGGCGCTCGGCAATGCGCTGCACAGCCAGATCGGTGGGCATGGCGTGCGTGCTGAACTCGGCCTTGCCGCTCGCCGTGGCCCAGACGCGTTCGCTGGCGGTGTTGCGCAGGCGAAAGCCGCCGGGCGCCTTGATCTTCTCGTTGAAGCCGGCGAAGTCGGGCAGCACGGCCTCGATCTTGTCGCGGATGGTGGCGTAGTTGCTGGCCAGGGCCAGCCAGGGCGTGCGGCTCTTCGTCAGTGTGGCAGCGGCCATGCGCGCGACCAGCATGGGCTCGGAGATCAGGTGCTCCGAAGCCGGCGCATTCATGCCGGCCGACAGGTGCACCATGCTCATCGAATCTTCCACCGTGACGCCCTGTGGCCCGCTGGCCTGCACGTCGATCTCGGTGCGGCCGAGCACCGGCAGCACCAGGGCCTTGCGGCCGTGCACGACATGGCTGCGGTTGAACTTGGTGGTGATGTGCACGGTCAGCTCGCATTGGCGCAGCGCGCGCCAGGTGGCGGCCGTGTCGGGCGTGGCAGCGGCGAAGTTGCCACCCATGGCGATGAAGACCTTGCCCTGGCCGTCGAGCATGGCCTGGATGGCGCCCACGGTGTCATGACCGTGCTCGCGCGGCGGCTCGAAGCCGAACACCTGGCCCAGTTTGTCCAGGAAGGCCGACGCGGGCTTCTCGTAGATGCCCATGGTGCGGTCACCCTGCACATTGCTGTGGCCGCGCACCGGGCAGGCGCCGGCGCCAGCGCGGCCCAGGTTGCCACGCAGCAGCAGCAGGTTGACGATCATCTGGATGGTCTTGACCGAGTGCCGGT
Source organism: Roseateles sp. P5_B10 (assembly GCF_056400485.1). Classification (NCBI taxonomy): domain Bacteria; kingdom Pseudomonadati; phylum Pseudomonadota; class Betaproteobacteria; order Burkholderiales; family Sphaerotilaceae; genus Roseateles; species Roseateles sp. P5_B10. The sequence goes on along the minus strand of NZ_JBFULE010000069.1, from coordinate 7,622 downwards.
GCTGGGTGATGCCCATGCCCCAGCAGGCGATGACGCGCTCGCTCGTCGCGTAGATGTCGGCAGCCTGCGTGATCTGCTCGCGCGTCAGGCCCGAGGCCTGGACGAGCGGCTCCCAGGGCTGCTCGCGCAGCTCGGCGATGAAGCTCTCAAAGCCTTGGGTGTGCTCGGCGATGAAGGCGACGTCCAGCACGCGCGGCTTACCGGCCGCCAGCGCGGCATCGTCCAGTTCGACGACGCGCTTGCACATGCCCTTGAGCAACGCGAAGTCGCCGCCGACCTGGAGCTGGAAGTAGTGGCTGCTGATCGGCGAATCGCCCAGCGTCGCCATCTCGATGGCGTTCTGCGGGTCGGCAAAGCGCTCCAGGCCGCGCTCGCGCAGCGGGTTGAAGCTGACGATGCGCGCGCCGCGCTTGCGGGCCGCGCGCAGCTCGCCCAGCATGCGCGGGTGGTTGGTGCCCGGGTTCTGGCCGAACACGAAGATGGTGTCGGCCTGCTCGAAGTCGTGCAGCGTGACCGTGCCCTTGCCGACGCCGATGGTCGGCCGCATGCCGGAGCCGCTGGGCTCGTGGCACATATTGGAGCAGTCGGGGAAATTGTTGGTGCCGTACTCGCGCACGAACAGCTGGTAGAGGAAGGCGGCCTCGTTGCTGGTGCGGCCCGACGTGTAGAAGATGGCTTCGTTGGGATCAGGCAGCGCCTGCAGCTCGCGGGCGATCAGCGCGAAGGCCGCGTCCCAGCTGGTGCGCTGGTAGCGATCGGTCTGGGCGTCGTAGACCATGGGCTCGGTCAGGCGGCCGGTGGCTTCCAGGTCGTAGTCCGACGCCTCGGCCCATTCCTTCAGCGTCTTCGCGGCTATGACCTCGGGCGTTGCGCGCCGCGCGGTGGCTTCGGCGGCGACGGCCTTGGCGCCGTTCTCGCAGAACTCGAAGGTGGAGCGGTGGTCGCGGTCGGGCCAGGCGCAGCCGGGGCAGTCGAAGCCGTCGGTCTGATTGGCATGCAGCAGCGTCTTGGCGCCCTTCACGGCCACGCCCTGCTCGTTCAGGTGCTTGGCCACGCTCTTCAGCGCGCCCCAACCGCCGGCGGGGCCGTCGTACAGCTCGATCTTTTGTTCACTCATGTCAGTGGTGCCCGGCCGCCCGAAGCCGCTGACGCACCCCCTCGGGGGGCAGTGAGCAGCGCGAACGTGGGGGGCTGTAAGGTCATATACCAAGAAAAAGGCCCCGCGCCTTGCACAGGCAGCGGGGCTTGTCAGCCTAGCAGGACCAGATCAGTTGAAGAACTTGCCCACGTTGATCAGGGTCTTGTACACGCCCCAGGCCAGTGGGATGCCCACCGCGGCCCAGGCCAGCGCCACCACCGCGGGCGAAGTCGCAGCACTGGCGCCCGACCCCGAACCCACCTCGGCAGCCGCAGCGCGCTCGTGCGCCAGGCGCTTTTCCTCGGCCAGCTCGGCCTCGGTCATGAAGTGCTTGTCGGCCACCGGACGGATCATCAGGTTGGCGATCAGGCCGACGACCAGCATGCCCACGAGGATGTACATGGTCTGGTTGTAGACCTGCTCGCGCGGCAGGCCCAGCTCCAGCTGGTAGTCGCGCATGTAGTTCACGACGACGGGGCCCAGGATGCCGGCCGTGGCCCAGGCCGTCAGCAGGCGGCCATGGATCGCACCCACCATCTGCGTGCCGAACAGGTCGGCGAGGAAGGCCGGCACGGTCGCAAAACCGCCGCCGTACATGCTCAGGATGACGCAGATCGCGCCGACGAAGGCGAGCTTGGAGCCGGCAGCCGCGCTGCTGGGGATGCTGGCATACATCAGCCCGCCAAGCAGGAAGAAGACGACATAGGTGACCTTGCGGCCGAGCTTGTCCGACAGGCTGGCCCAGAAGAAGCGGCCACCGATGTTGAACAGGCTCAGCAGCGCCGTGAAGCCGGCAGCCACGGCGGCGATCTTGGCCAGCTGCGCCTTGTCCAGTTCACCGAACTTGGCGGTCAAACCGATCAGCGAACCGCCGAAGACTTCCTGCAGCATGGGGCTGGCCATGCCGATGACGCCGATGCCKGCCGACACGTTCAKGCASAGCACGATCCAGACCAGCCAGAACTGCGGAATGCCCCAGACCTTTTTCACGTGCACGTGGCGCTGCGTGATCATGGCGTTGCTGCCCTGGGCGACCGGTGCGGTCCAACCGGCCGGCTTCCAGCCCGTGGGCGGCACGCGATAGCCGAATGCGCCGCCGATCATGAAGACGAAGTAGACGAGGGCCATGACGATGAAGGTCTGCGTCACGCCGACGTCGGTGGCCGTGGCGAAGGTCTTCATCAGTTCGGCCGCCAGTGGCGAGCCGATCATGGCGCCGCCGCCAAAGCCCATGATGGCCATGCCGGTGGCCATGCCGCGCTTGTCCGGGAACCACTTGATCAGCGTACTGACCGGGCTGATGTAGCCCAGGCCCAGGCCGATGCCACCGATGACGCCGCTGCCCAGGATCATCAGCCAGAACTGGTGCAGATGAATGCCCAGCGCCGAGATCAACATGCCGCCGCACCAGCACAGGGCCGACACGACACCGGCCTTGCGCGGGCCGGCGCGTTCGAGCCAGCCACCCCAGATCGCCGCGGAGCAACCCAGGAAGACGAAGAACAGCGTGTACATCCAGCCCAGCGTCGAGACCTTCCAGTCGCAGCCACTGACGAAGAGTTCCTGGAAGAAACCCACGTCGGCGCCGCACTTGATCGCCTCCTTGATGCCCAGGGCCTTGGACAGCGGCAGCCAGAACACCGAGAAGCCATAGGCCATGCCGATGCACAGATGGATGGCGAGGGCCGCCGGCGGCACCAGCCAGCGGTTGAAGCCGACGCCGGCAATGGTTCTTTCCTTGTCGAGCCAGCCCGCACTCCGACCCGGACCGGGTACGGCATCCAATCCCACTGAAGACATGGTGTTCCCTTCGACGTTGATGTGAATCTCGTGCGCAACCACCATCAGCCCGCCCGAGGCGGCGCAGGATACGGGTTGCTTTGTGACGAGTCCGCCGTTGAAGTGGCGATCTAGGGAAAAACCTAGCGCGTCGTGCGGAAAATCCGGGCAGATGGCACGGTTGGATGGGCGGCTATCCTGCTGCGCCATGCGACGCGTATTGATCATTGACGACCACCCCGGCGTGGGCCAGGCGCTGGAACTGCTGCTGTCCCTGCACGACATCGAGGCCAGCATGGCCACCAGCCCCGAGGAGGGCCTGGCCCTGCTGGACAAGCGCGCCTTCGGCCTCGTCATCCAGGACATGAACTTCACGGCCGACACGACCTCGGGTGAGGAAGGCGAGCAGCTCTTTCGTGCCATCCGCGCGCGCCGCCCTGACCTCCCCGTCATCCTGCTGACGGCCTGGACACGGCTGGACGCGGCCGTGGCCCTCGTCAAGGCCGGCGCGGCCGACTACCTCGCCAAACCCTGGGACGACGCCAAGCTGATCGCGACCGTCGAGAACCTGCTGGAGCTGGGCGAGGCCAACCGCGAAATCGCGCAGCTGCGCGAGGCGCGGGCGGCCAGGCGCGCAGCGCTGGCACGGCGCTACGACCTCGCCGGCCTCGTGTTCGGCTCCGACGCGATAGCCAATTTGCTCGAACTGGCCGGCCAGATTGCCGCAGCACCGGTACCGGTACTGATCACGGGGCCGAATGGCGCCGGCAAAGAACGCATTGCAGCCTTCGTGCACACCAATTCAAGCGCGCATGACGGCCCTTTCGTCGCGCTGAACTGCGGCGCCCTGCCGGCCGACCTCATCGAGGCCGAGCTCTTCGGCAGCGACAGCGGCGCCTACACCGGTGCGGCCAAGGCGCGCGTGGGCCGCTTCGAGGCGGCCGATGGCGGCACCCTCTTCCTCGACGAGATCGGCAACCTGCCGCTGGCCGGCCAGGTCAAGCTGCTGCGCGTGCTGGAGACGGGCCAGTTCGAGCGCCTGGGCTCGAGCAAGACGCGCCAGGTGCGGGTGCGCGTGCTGAGCGCGACGAATGCCGACCTGCGCGCCATGGTCAAGACCGGCGCCTTCCGGGAGGACCTGTTCTACCGCCTCAACCTCATCGAGCTGAGGCTGCCGCCCCTGGCCGAGCGCCGCGACGATGTGCTGCCGCTGGCTGAACACTTCCTGGCCGGCCGGGCGCGTTTGAGCGAGGCCGCGCGCGAGGCCCTGCTCGCCCACCGTTGGCCAGGCAATGTGCGCGAACTGAAGAACGCCGTCGAACGCGCGGCCCTGCTGTGCCAGGGCGGTGAGATCACGCCGGCCCTGCTGGGGCTGGAGGAAGCCAATGGCAATGGCGGGGGCGCCTGGCGCAACCTCGACGAGCCCAGCCGCGAGGCCGTCGTCGCGGCGCTGAACGCGGCAGGCGGCGTGGTCAGCCGCGCGGCCAGCCAGTTGGGTCTGTCGCGCCAGGCGCTGTACCGGCGGCTGGAGCGTTATGGGATAGACCTTTGATGCCGCTGTCGCTGCGCGCACGCGCACTGCTGGCACTCGGCGCGGCGGCGGTCGTGCCGCCCCTGGTCATCCTCGGCGTGCGCCGAGCGGGCCTGGATGCAGGCATCGCGCTGGCCGTGGCGGTGATCGTCATGCTGCCGCTGATCGGCTGGTTGGCGGCGTTCTGGCTGACGCCGCTGCTGCGGCTCACGCGCGCACTCGAAGGGGCCGTGCTGAGTTACCGGGACGGCGACTTCAGCCTCAATCTCGCGCCAGACGGCCCGCGTGAGCTGATCGAGCTGACGCAACTGCACGCCGAGCTCGGCCTGGCCCTGCGCGAGCAGCGCCAGCACCTGGCCCAGCGCGAGTTGCTGCTGGACACCGTCGTGCAGAACACGCCCGTCGCGCTGGTGCTGACGGCGCCGAGCGAGCGCATCGCCATTGCCAACCTGGCCGCACGCCAGTTGCTGGGCGACGGCCGCAGCCTGACCGGGCTGGATTTCCCCACCGTCATCGCCCACCTGCCGGAGGCGCTGCGCGAGGCCCTCGCCGGCGACGGCGACCGGCTTTTCGCGGTGACGCTGCCCGATGGATCGGAGGAAACCTTCCACCACAGCACGCGCACATTCAGGCTGCAGGGCCAGCCGCATCGGCTGCGGCTGCTGCGGCGCATGACGCGGGAGCTGTCGCGGGCCGAAGTCGCGACGTGGAAGCGCGTCATCCGCGTGTTGAGCCACGAGCTGAACAACTCGCTGGCGCCGATCTCGTCGCTGGCCCACAGCGGCGCGGAGCTGGCGCGGCGCGGCAACACCGAGCGCCTGCTGCAGGTGCTGGCCAGCATCGGCGAGCGCGCGGCACATCTGCATGTCTTCCTGAGCGGCTACGCGGCCTTCGCCAAGCTGCCGGCGCCGCGCCGCGCCGCGGTGGACTGGTCGGCCTTTATCGCGCGGCTGGCGACGCTGGGCGAATTCCGCGTCGAGGGCGCGCCGCCCGATCAGCCCGGCTGGTTCGATGCGGCCCAGATCGAACAAGCCCTGCTCAACCTGATCAAGAACGCCCATGAGTCGGGCAGCGACCCCGACGAGATCCTGCTGCGCCTGGCCAGCCAGGGCGACGAGCTGCGCATCGAAGTGCTGGACCGCGGCCCCGGCATGAGCGAGGCGGTGCTGGCCCAGGCCTTGCTGCCCTTCTACTCCACCAAGCGCTCCGAACCCGGCTCCCAGGGCGGTACGGGCCTGGGGCTTGCGCTGGCACGGGAGATTGCCGAAGCCCACGACGGCCATATCGCGCTGGCCAACCGGGACGGTGGCGGGCTGCGCGTGACGATCCGGCTGCCAGGGCGCGCCGTCCTGTCGAATGGGGATGCCAAGACAAGCAATTAGTGACAGAGTGCACAACTTGTTTCAGCGGGCCACCGCCGGCTCGCTGCCTTGGGAGCCGTGCCATGTCTCTTCGTGCCTTGACCCTGCTGGGTCTCGCTTCCCTCGCCTGCACCGCCCAGGCGCAGTCGCAATACCGCGTCTTTGCCGAGGCCTACAGCGGCTACTACAACAGCATCCAGACAACCAGCCCCGTCTTTGGCCTGGACGCCGGCGGCAATCCGAACACCGTCTACGGCAGCGTCTATTACGGCTCCGATTACCGCAGCGGCGCCGCCTACGATCAAGCCACGCCCCTGCCCAATGTGACGGCCGGTGGCGTCTGGGCGGGTGACGCCAGCCAGGGCATGACGCCCGTCACCGCCAATGCCTACGGCATGACGGACTGGGGCAGCAACCACGCCAGCGCCTCGCTGGCCGGCTTCACGCCGGTGAGCCAGAGCTACGACGGCCAGTTCGTCGTCGGCGCGACCAGCTGGCCCATGCACGTGGAAAGCAACAACCTGACCTATGCGGTCGGGCGCTCGGCCTGGGAAGAGCTCTACCAGATCGGCGGCGGCACCGGCACGGGCACCTTCACCGGCACCATCCACATCGACGGCAGTCTCGCCGGCATCACGACGGGCAATGGCGGCGCGTCCATCGACTGGTCGCTGCGCTCCTTCTCCAACCAGGTCGTCGCGTCGGTCTACGCCTCCTACGACGCCGGCTCGGACCACTGGAACAAAAGCGTCTACAGCGACGGCCTGTGGACCTACACGGATGGCAACGGCACGCTGACGATCAACGAGGATGTCATCGGCAGCTATAGCTTCACCTATGGCACGGCGCTGTACCTGAAGTCCGAGCTGAGCACGAGCATCAGCGGCAACGGTGCCGCGGACTTCTCCAACACCGTGCAGTTCACGGGCATKCAGTTGCCGCAGGGCTCGACGGTCTATGTGATGTCTGGCGCCGCTGCGGCGGACTACGGCATCAGCTTCGCCGGCAATGGCAGCGGCACGATCTGCCAGAACCTCGCCTGTGCGACCGGCGGCGGCTTGCCGATTCCCGAACCCGAGACCTATGCGCTGCTGCTGTCGGGCCTGAGCGTCATCGCCTGGGTGGCGCGTCGCCGCCGCTGAACTGAAGCCCCTCGCCCGCGGGTACGCGGTCGGTCCCCCGAGGGGACGGCGATGCTTGCCGGATCGACCGGCAAGCACATCGCCAACGGCGGGCCGGCTAGGTGAACTGGAGTCGGACACAAGCAGTCCCTGCGGACTGGTTGTGCCTACGGAAGGCCATGGGCCTCTGGCCCATGGCAGGCCCGGCGCTCGGCCCGCAAGCTTCATAGGTCAGATCAGCAGGGCCGCCAGGCCGCTGAAGCTGAAAAAGGCCAGGCCGGTCGACGCCAGGATGATGCGCGCGATGCGGCCGTTGTCTGCGCCGTAGCGCTCGGCCAGCAGCGACACATTGCTGGCGCTGGGCAGCGCGGCCGCCAGCGTCAGCGCAACCAGCTGCGGCCAGGCCAGCGGCGCCCCCAGCCAGCGCGCCGCGGCACCCAAGGCGAAGACCAGCGCCGGATGCAGCAACAGCTTGATGGCAGCCACCGGCAGGTAGAGCGCCGCCGGCGTCACACGGCCGGCCTTGCGGTTGGCACGGCCCGAGCGGCTGAGCACCGCGCCAATGGAGAACAGCGCCACCGGCGAGGCCGCATCCCCCAGCATGGCAATGACCTTGGCCAGCGGCCCAGGCAACACCAGGCCGCTGACGCCCAAAGCCGCACCCAGGGCAATGGACCAGGGCAGCGGATTGG
>NZ_JBFULE010000068.1:0-14710 GCF_056400485.1 Roseateles sp. P5_B10 | reverse complement strand
CCAGCATGTCGTACCAGGACGTGTAGTCGAAATGCGAGGGCAGCTGGTTGTTGATCAGATCTGACACATGCAGGTCGACGATATTGCCGCAGCCCCACCGCGCCAGTGCCTGTTGCACGGCCGGCTCGCCCACTTCGAACTCGCGCCGGCCATAGCCCACCCACAGGAAGCCACGCTCCGGCAGCGCTTCGGGCAGGGCCGCAAGCTCGCGAAAACTGTCGGTCTCGATGTGGAAGACCCGCACCGGCTCAACCCGCTTTCAGCAGCCGCGCGGCGTCCAGCGCGAAGTAGCTCAGCACGCCGTCGGCGCCCGCGCGCTTGAAGGCCAGCAGCGACTCCATCATGACGGCGTCATGGTCCAGCCAGCCATTGGCCGCGGCGGCCTTGACCATCGCGTATTCGCCGCTGACCTGGTAGGCAAAGGTCGGCACGCGGAACTCGTCCTTCACGCGGCGCACGATGTCCAGGTAAGGCATGCCGGGCTTGACCATCACCATGTCGGCGCCCTCGGCCAGGTCCAGGGCCACCTCGCGCAGGGCTTCGTCGCTGTTGCCGGGGTCCATCTGATACGTCTTTTTGTCAGCCTTGCCGAGGTTGGCAGCCGATCCCACCGCGTCGCGGAAGGGGCCATAGAAGCTGCTCGCGTATTTGGCGCTGTAAGCCATGATGCGCGTGTGAATGTGGCCTGCGGCTTCCAGCGCCTGGCGGATGGCGCCGATGCGGCCGTCCATCATGTCACTGGGCGCAACGATATCGACGCCGGCATCTGCCTGTACCAGGGCCTGTTTGGCAAGGATCTCGACGGTCGGGTCGTTGAGGATGTAGCCGGTCTCGTCGATGACACCGTCCTGGCCATGGCTGGTGAAAGGGTCCAGAGCCACGTCGGTCAGCACGCCGAGTTGCGGGAAATGTTTTTTTACCTCGCGCACCGCGCGCGGCACCAGGCCATTCGGATTCAGCGCTTCGGCGCCGTCGGGCGTCTTCAGCGCGGCGTCGATGACGGGGAAAAGGGCGATGACGGGCACGCCCAGTTCGACGCACTGCTCGGCCGTGCGCAGCAGGTGGTCCAGGCTCTGGCGCGACACGCCGGGCATGGAAGCCACGGCGTCCAGACGGTTCTCGCCCTCATGGATGAAGACGGGGAGGATGAGGTCGCTGGCACTCAGCGCATGTTCACGCACGAGGGCGCGCGTGAAGGCGTCGCGACGCAGGCGCCGCGGGCGCGCCGCAGGGAAGGCGGAGGGAGAAAAAACGTAGCGGGCCAAGTCGAATCCTCAGGCTGCGGGGGGTGCGGCCCGGCGCGTGATGGTTGACACATCCAGACGTCATTTATTCCTGACGTCACCGCTCAAGCGCGCTAAACTTGTTTTTGAATGATAGCCGCAAGGTGGTCGTTCCCTGCTTTTCCTCCCTGAGCAGGAGCCTTAGCGTGATGACAGCGATAAGGCTTTCTCGGCCCCGGTCTTGAACCGGGGCTTTTTTTTGGTGTTCACCGGACTGTTGTGTCGCGGAGCGACCCAACCCGCACCTTCGTGCGGTGTGCCTGCGGCCCATGTCCGACTCTCCCCCAAGCCCGTCCGCGCTGCGGCCGTGCTTGACGCCGGTGCTGCCCATAATGGCTGCATGCTCTGGGTCAAAGCCTTTCACATCGTCTTCGTCGCCGCCTGGTTTGCCGGCCTTTTCTATTTGCCGCGCATCTTTGTGAACCTGGCCATGGTGCCGGCCGACAGCCATGCCGAACGTGAGCGCCTGCTTTTGATGGCGCACAAGCTGCACCGCTTCAGCAGCATCCTGATGGGCGTGGCCCTGCTGCTCGGCATCTGGGTGCTGGTGGGCTGGGGCGCCAGCCGCTTCGCCGGCAGCTATTGGCTGCACGTCAAGATGCTGCTGGTCGTCGGCGTGATCGGCTACCACCACATGAACCGACGCCTGCTGCGCAGCTTCGAGACGCTGTCCAACAAGCGCAGCCACCGCTGGTTCCGCGTCTACAACGAGACGGCCGTGCTGCTCTTCGCGGCCATCGTCGTGCTGGTGACCGTCAAGCCCTTCTGAGGTCGGAAGTGCGTCGCCGTCAAAGCTCCGCCACCTGGCTGTTGTTGGCCCATATGGGGCTGGTCACCTATGCCAGCCTCTACCCCTTCTGGCCCTGGCGCTGGCCGCCCGGCATGGGCCTGCCCTGGTTGTTCAGCCTGCCCTGGCCGGCCCGCTTCTGGGCCTTCGACGTCGAGGCCAACCTGATTGGCTACATCCCCCTGGGCCTGCTCGGTTTTGCTGCGGCGATGCGCTCGGGCTGGGGGGTGCGCGGCGGGCTGCTGCTCGGCCTGCTGCCCGGGCCGGCGCTTTCGTTTGCGATGGAGACCCTGCAGTTCTTCGTGCCGGGCCGCGTGCCCTCCCTGTCTGACTGGGTCCTGAACTCGGCCGGCAGCCTGCTCGGTGCCGCCCTGGGCCTGGTGCTCAGCGCCCTCGGGGGCCTGGAGCGCTGGGAGGACGTGCGCGACCACTGGTTTGGCGCCAGCAGCGCACCGGCCCTCGCTCTGCTGGCGCTGTGGCCGCTGGCACTGCTGTACCCGACGCCGCTGCCTTTCGGCCTTGGTCAATGGCTGCCCTGGTGGCGGGGAATGTTGCTGGATGCCCTGACCGGCACGCCCTGGGCGCTGAACTGGGGCGACGCGGTCACCGTCGAGCATGAGCTGCCGCCTGGCCTGGAGGCGCTGGCCATCGCCCTCGGGCTGCTGGCGCCGGTGCTGTTGATGATCACCGTCGCTCGCTCCGGCCTGCGCCGGCTGGCGCTGGCCGGGGGGGCGGTGCTGCTGGGCCTGCTGGGTACGGCGACGTCAACCGCGATGGCCTTCGGGCCCGACCATGCATGGGCCTGGCTCAGCGATGCCACACGCCCCGGCGTGGGCCTGGGCGTCGTGCTGGCCTTGGTGGCCTGCTTGCTGCCCTCGCGTGTCGCGGCGGCCCTGGGCCTGTTCGTGCTGTGCGCCTTGATCGGCCTCATCAGCTTGGCGCCCAGCGACCCCTACTTGGCCTTGAACATGCAGGCCTGGGAGCAGGGCCGCTTCATCAACCTCTATGGGCTGACGCGCTGGGTGGCCTGGACCTGGCCGTTCATCGCCCTCGTCTGGCTCGCCGCCCGGCTGGTGCAAAAGCCCCAGTGAGACAATCCGCGGCGATGAGTTACTACGAGCGCCACGTCTTCTTCTGCCTGAACCAGCGCACCAATGGCGAGGCCAGTTGCGCTGACCATGACGCGCAAGGCGGCTTCGACCACTGCAAGTCGCGCGTCAAGCAACTCGGCCTGGCCGGCAAGGGTGGCGTGCGCGTCAACAAGGCCGGTTGCCTGGACCGCTGCGCCGGCGGCCCGGTGGCTGTCGTCTACCCGGAAGCCATCTGGTATTCCTGGGTCGACAAGAGCGACCTGGACGAGATCGTTGAGCGCCATTTGCGCGACGGCCAGGTGGTCGAGCGCCTGGTGCTGCCGGATTCCGTCGGCCGATGAATTCGCAGACCGAGAAGCGCCTCGTCCCCGGCCCGGCCGGGCAGATTGAAGTTGCCATCGACCTGCCGCCTGGTTCCAATTCAGGCACGCCGCCGCTGGGCACGGCCCTGATCTGCCATCCCAACCCGACCCAGGGCGGGACCATGGACAACAAGGTCGTGCAGACACTGGCGCGGGCTTTCATTCAACTCGGCTGGCGGGCCGTGCGCTTCAACTTCCGTGGCATCGGCCAATCGGCAGGTGGCTGGGACGAAGGCCGTGGCGAAGTTGATGACGCGCTGGCCGTGCTCGACGCTGTTCGCGCGCCCGGCGAGGCATTGATCCTGTCTGGCTTCTCCTTTGGCGGCTACGTGGCCTCCCGCGCTGCCCAACGCCTGGCCGAACCGGCCCGGCGCCTCGTCCTCGTCGGCCCGGCGACCAGTCGTTTTGACACCGCCCCGGTGCCTGCCGACACCGTGGTCATCCATGGCGAGGTCGACGACGTTGTGCCCCTCGCCGCCGTGCTCGACTGGGCGCGGCCGCAAGGCCTTCCCGTGACCGTCGTCCCCGGCGTGGRCCATTTCTTCCACGGGCAGTTGCCGCTGCTCAAGTCCCTTGTGGTGCGCGCGTTCGATCCCACGAAGATCTAGTCGCTGCGTCTGAACAGATCCATGAAACGACTGCTTGCTTTCCTCCTCGCCGCGCTCTCGCTGACTGCCCTGGCCCAGGCCCCCCAGCCACCGGAACTCGCGGCGCGCAACTATGTGCTGATCGACCTGACCACGCACAAGACCCTGGCCGAGCGTGATGCCGACACGGCCAATGACCCGGCGTCCCTGACCAAGCTGATGACGGCCTATGTCGTCTTCGGCGCGCTGCGGGAGAAAAAGCTGACGCTGGAGCAGACCCTGCCCGTGTCCAAGCGCGCCTGGGACGAGCGCAAGGGCGATCCTTCGCTGATGTTCATCGACACGACGATGACGCCCAAGGTCGATGAGCTGCTGCACGGCCTCATCATCCAGAGCGGCAACGACGCCGCCGTGGCCCTGGCCGAAGGCGCGGCCGGTTCGGTCGAGAACTTCGTGCAGCTGATGAACCGCCAGGCCCAGGCCTGGGGCCTGAAGAACACCGAGTTCAAGAACGTGACCGGCACGTCCGAGCCCGGCCACAAGAGCAGTGCGCGCGACATCGCGGTGGTGGCTTCACACATCATCACGGACTTCCCCGAGTACTACGTCTACTACTCGCAGCGCGACTACACCTTCAACAAGATCCGCCAGGACAACCGCAACCTGCTGCTGCGTCGCGACCCGACGGTGGATGGCATGAAGACCGGTTTCACCGAGGCCGCCGGCTACTGCCTGGTGTCCAGCGCCAACCGCGATTTCCCCAACGGCAAGCGCCGCCTGTTGTCCGTTGTCATGGGCACGGCGTCAAAGGAAGCTCGCGCCAGCGAGAGCCAGAAGCTGCTGAACTGGGGCTACACGGCCTTCGATGCGGTCAAGATCTTTGACGCCGGCAAGGCGATTGCGACCGTGCCGGTCTGGAAGGGCGAGGCCAAGGAAGCCAGGCTCGGTGCGGCTGACGCCATCTTCGTCGCCGTGCCGCATGGCGACGGCACCAAGCTGCAAACCCAGGTCGAGCGCACCGACCCCCTGGTGGCGCCGCTCAGCAAGGGCCAGCGCGTCGGCACCCTGCGCGTGACGACGACGGCCGGCGCGCCGGTGGCCGAGGTGCCGCTGATCGTGCAGGAAGCCGTGCCCGGCTCCGGCCTGCTCGGTCGTGCCTGGGATTCGCTGCGCCTGTGGATCAAGTGAGGTCATGATGAACCTGCCGCCCGACATTCCGCCCGAGCAATCGCTCATCGAATACCCCTCGCAGTTTCCGATCAAGGTCATGGGCGCCCATGTCGAGGGCTTCGTCGAGGCCATCGCCCATGTGGCGCGACAGTTCGACCCAGCCTTTGATGCCGCCACCATCGAGCAGCGCCCGAGCAAGGGCGGCAACTACCTCGGCCTGACCATCACCATCACGGCCACCAGCCGCGAGCAGCTAGACGAGATCTACCGCACGCTGACCACGCATCCCATGGTCAAGGTCGTGCTCTGATCAGGTCGCCGCGTCGCCGGCCTGCATGGCCTTGATCTTGGCCTTGGCCGCGTCATCGCCGTTCTTGGCGGCGATGTCGTACCAATAGCGCGCCAGGCGCGCGTCGGCCTCGACGCCCGACCCCGTCTCGAACATCGACGCGACGATGTATTGGGCGCCGACGTCGCCTGCCTTGGCCGCTTCCAGATACCAGCGGTGGGCCTGGGCCAGGTCCTGGGACCGGCCGCGGCCGAGGTAGTAGCAGGTGGCGGTGGCGAGGGCGCCATCGCCGTTGCCCTGCTCCGCCGCGCGCTCAAACCAGCCGCAGGCGGCTTTCGGGTCGGGCTTGCCATGGCGGCCCTGCTCGATCATTTCGCCCAGGGCGTTCTCGGCCAGGGCCAGCTTCTGCGCCGCCGCACGCTGCAGCCACTGCCAGGCCTTGGCGTCGCTGGCGCCGGGCAGCTCCTTGCGCAGATTCATCATCGCGAGGTTGAACTGGCCGAGCGCCTCGCCGCGCCGGGCTGATTCGGCAAAGCCCTTGGCCGCAGCCTTGAGGTCGCCCTCGTCGTAGGCGGCCAGCGCGTCGGGCAGTGAGGCGGCCCGGGCCAGGGAGGCGGCGAGCAGCAGGGCAACGGCAATCAGTGGCGTCTTCATCGGGTCGAGTCGGCTCAGGTGGGCGAAGGCTTACAGCGTCTGCCTATGATGCCCGCATGATCGTCAAGACCCTCGGGCGGGTCGATTACCTGCCCACGCTGGAGGCCATGCGCGCCTTCACGGCGGCGCGCGATGCAGACACGCCCGACGAGCTCTGGCTCTGCGAGCACCCGCCCACCTTCACGCAAGGCCTCGCCGGCAAACCGGAGCACCTGCTGCTGCCGGGCGACATCCCCGTCGTCGCGACCGAGCGTGGCGGCCAGGTGACCTATCACGGGCCCGGCCAGGTGACGGCCTACCCGCTGGTCGACCTGCGGCGCCTGGGCATCTTCGTCAAGGAATACGTCTTCCGCCTGGAGACGGCCCTCATCCAGGCCCTGGACAGCTATGGCGTGACCGGCCTGCGCGTCGGCGGCGCGCCGGGCATCTATGTGCGCCCGGCCGACCCCGGCAGCCATGCGGCGCTGGCCGGTCCGGCCGATCCGGCGAATGGCTTCAAGGGCCTGGCCAAGGTTGCGGCCCTGGGCATCAAGGTCAGCCGCCACTGCACCTATCACGGCCTTGCGCTCAATGTTGCGATGGACCTGGAACCCTTCCTGCGCATCAACCCGTGCGGATACGAAGGCCTGGAAACCACATCCCTCGATAAACTCGGGGTTTTCACCGACTGGCCGACCGCGGCCGGGCGGCTCGCCGAGCGGCTCTCGGCACAATTTGAAGTCTCGACGCCTTGACCATGTCCGACACGACCACCTACGACCCGACGATCAAGCAAAAGGCCGAGGCCAAGACCTCCCGCATCCCGATCAAGATCGTGCCGGCCGAGGTGCTGAAGAAGCCGGACTGGATCCGCGTCAAGGCCGGTTCGCCGACGACCCGCTTCTACGAGATCAAGCAGATCCTGCGTGAGCACAAGCTGCACACGGTCTGCGAGGAAGCCAGCTGCCCCAACATCGGCGAATGCTTCGGCAAGGGCACGGCCACCTTCATGATCATGGGTGACAAGTGCACCCGCCGTTGCCCCTTCTGCGACGTCGGCCATGGCCGGCCCGACCCGCTGGATGTCGACGAGCCGCTGAACCTGGCCAAGACGATTGCGGCGCTGAAGCTCAAGTACGTCGTCATCACCAGCGTCGACCGCGACGACCTGAAGGACGGCGGCGCCGGCCATTTCGCCGAATGCATCACTAAGACGCGCGAGCTGTCGCCGACGACCCAGATCGAAGTGCTGGTGCCCGACTTCCGCGGCCGCGCCGATCGCGCGCTGAATATCCTGAAGGCCGCGCCGCCGGATGTGATGAACCACAACCTGGAAACCGCGCCGCGCCTGTACAAGGAAGCGCGCCCGGGTTCCGACTACCAGTTCAGCCTCGACCTGCTCAAGCGCTTCAAGCAGGAAGTGCCGGGCGTGCCGACCAAGAGCGGCATCATGGTCGGCCTGGGCGAGACGGACGACGAGATCCGCCAGGTCATGCGCGACATGCGGGCGCACGACATCGACATGATCACCATCGGGCAGTACCTGGCGCCATCGGGCCATCACCTGCCGGTGCGCCGCTATGTGACGCCCGACGCCTTCAAGCAGTTCGAGAAGGAAGCCTACGAGCTGGGCTTCACGCACGCGGCCGTCGGCGCCATGGTGCGCTCCAGCTACCACGCGGACGAGCAGGCCCACGCGGCCCTCAATCCGACGGTCAGCCCGACGGCGGCCTGATCAGGACCGCTGCGGCCGGGGCTGCGGCGCCATCGGCGGCACTTCTGGCGCCTCGTTCAGGCGCAGGAACTTGAAGCCCGCCAGCTGCGCCTTGTTCTGCCCCGCCTGGCGCGCATCGCGTTCCGCCATGCGGGCGATGAAGCCCTGCAGCGTCTCCTCGCGCACCTGCGGCTCGGCTGAATGCAGCAGGCGACGGGAGCCATCCGCGCCGGTGACGATGAGGCCGACATGCGATGCCCAGGACTCGCCGCCGCGGCTGGAGATGACGTTGACGAAATCGCCGTCCTGCAACTGGGCCTCGACAGCGGCCACGTCCTGCTTGGCAACGTAGACATCGTCGAAGTTCTGCACCGGGATGTCGCGGCGGATCTTGAACTGCTTGAGCAGGAAGGCCTGACGGTCGATGCGCTGGCGGTAGGGCTGGGTCGGCGCGCCCAGGGTGGCGGTGACGTCCTGCACCAACCAGCGGTTGGCGACATTCCAGTCGGCTTCGGTGTAGTGGTTGCGCGTGGCGGTGCCGATGACCCCGTCGCGGTAGCGGATGCGCTGCAGCATCCAGAAGAACTCTTCCCAGGATGCGCTCAATGCCATCGCATAGGTATGTTCCACGAAGACGACGCAGTCGCTTTTGCTCAGGTCGAACAGCGGCTGGGCGTCGTAGGTCTCGTAGGGGAACTCGCCCAGCAGGAAGAGCTCGTAGGGCTGGCCGATGTTTTTGCGTGCCAGCGCCGCGATGCGCTGGCGCAGGGCCGGCTGGTCCTGCTGTTGCCAGGCCAGGTAGCGGCCCAGCTCGCGCGGCTGCATCTGGTAGAGCGGCTTGTTGAGCAGGCTGGCCAGTTCGGTGGCGTCCAGGCTGGCGCGGCGAGCGGCATCCAGCTGTGTGGCCGTGGGCTCGATGCGGGGTGGCGACGGTGGCGGCGGGGGCTGGTGGGCGCAGCCAGCCAGCAGCAGGGATATGGCGAGGGCGGCAAGCGTCTTTTGCATCGCCGCAGTGTCAGTCCAGCGGCGCCTCGGTGGTCATGAGAGCTTGTGGGACGTCCATAACGTCAGGATTCGCCGGCCTGGGCGCGCAGCGTCTCGATGAGCAGGCGCGTCTTGCGAGGTGGCTGCTGGGCGGCCGGATAGAGGGCGTGGATGCCGCCTTCGGGCAGATGCCAGCCCGGCAGCAGGCGCACGAGGCGGCCGGCGGCGAGGTCGTCGGCAACGAGATAGTCCGGCAGCATGGCCATGCCGCCACCCGCCAATGCCGCGCTGCGCAGCGCCGAGGCGGTGTTGAAGGACAGTACGGACTGCAAGCGCACCGCCTGTTCGGCCTCGCCGTCGGCGTTGAAGCGGCATTGCAGCGGCTGGGGAAGCACGGTCAGCGCAATCAGCGGCAGGGCTGCCAGCTCGCCCGGATGAGCGGGTGCGGCGCGTCCCTCGAGCAGGCTCGGGCTGGCAACGACGTAGGCGCTGAAGGACCGGATGCGCGTCGCGCGCAGCTCGGAGTCGGCCAGTTGGCCGATGCGGATGGCCACGTCGATCTGCTCGGCCACAAGGTCCAGCGGCCGGTCGACAGCCAGCACATCGATCTGCAGTTGCGGGTGGCGCTGCGTCAGTGCGACGGCGACGGGCGCCAGCACGCGCTCGGCATAGTCCACCGGCGCCGTCACGCGCAGCCGGCCACGTGGCTCGGCCGTGTTTCCGGCGGCAGCGGCGATGGCCCGCTCGGTGTCGGCCACGATCTGGCGCGCAGCATCGAAAAAGCCCTCACCCGCCTCGGTCAGGCGCAGGGAGCGCGTGGTGCGCAACAGCAGGCTGGCGCCGACCTCACGCTCCAGGCGCTGCATGTGGGCGCTGACCATGGTCGTCGCGATACCCAGCCGGCGGGCGGCTGCGCTCAGCGAGCCGGTTTCGACAACGGCGACGAAGACGGCCAGGCGGTTGAGGTTGACGTTGGCGAGGTTGTTGATAGTGATCTTCCACTCAGAGTGCAAGGTGCTTGCAGGATAGCGCGGCTACCGGCCGGTCTGCGCTGATCGCACACTGGAGCCATTCCCTGCTGAGATCGCCATGAGTCACCCCATCTTGCATCGCAACATCCAAGTCAACGGGCTGAACCTGTTCTACCGCGAGGCCGGCCCGGTGGATGCGCCGACGTTGCTGCTGCTGCACGGCTTCCCGTCATCGTCGCGCCAGTACGTGAAGCTGATGGAGGCGCTGGCGGATCGCTACCACCTCATCGCGCCCGACTATCCGGGTTTCGGCCTCAGCGACGCGCCGCCGGCCGCCGAGTTTGGCTACAGCTTCGACCGCCTGGCCGATGTCGTCGAGGGGTTCTGCGAGGCGCTGGGCCTGGACCGCTTCGTCGCCTACCTGTTCGACTTCGGCGCGCCCATCGGCCTGCGCATTGCCGAGCGCCACCCAGAATGGATTGCCGGTCTCGTCATCCAGAACGGCAATGCCTACGAGGAGGGATTGAGCGCGATGGCACGTGACATGGTTGCGCTGCAGCCCGGCCGGCCAGGTGCCGTGGAAGCCGTCACGGGCATCCTGACGGCCGAGGTCACGCGCATGCAATACGAGGGCGGCACCCGCGAGCCGGCGCGTATCGCCCCCGAGGGCTGGCTGCTGGACCAGCATTTCCTGGACCTGCCCGGCCGCAAGGCCATCCAGGTGGACCTGGCGCTGGACTACCACCGCAACGTGGCGCGCTACCCGGCTTGGCAGGCCTGGCTGCGCGAACATCGGCCGCCGGCGCTGATCGTCTGGGGTCGCAACGACGCCTTCTTCCCGGCGGCGGGCGCCGAGGCCTATCTGCGCGACCTGCCCGAGGCCGAGCTGCATCTGCTCGACACGGGGCACTTCGCTTTGGAGGAAGAGGTCGATTTCATCGCGGCGCGCATGRCCGTCTTCATCGACGGGCTTACGCCTCAGCCAGCAGCTGCTCGATGAGGCCGTGCAGGGCGGCGAAGTCGGGTTCGCCGACAAAGCGCTTGACGATCTCGCCGCGCTTGTTGATGAGGAAGGTGGTCGGCGTCATCTGCACCGAGCCAAAGGCCTGGGCGACGCTGCCGGTGTTGTCGATGGCCACGCCAAAGGGCAGCTTGCGCGTCTCGGCGTACTTGGCGACGAAGGCCGGCGGGTCGTAGCTCATGGCCACGGCGACAGTGTCCAGGCCGCGGGCCTTGAACTTGTCGTGGGTGGCGACGATCTGCGGCATTTCCTTCACGCAGGTCGCGCAGCTGGTGGCCCAGAAGTTGACCAGCATGACCTTGCCGGTCCAGTCCCGCGAACTGGCCTTCTGGCCGTTCAGCAGCACATAGTCGACGGCGGGTGCCTGCTCGCGGGCACAGCCCGTCAGCGCGGCGGCGCAGATCAGGGCAGAGGCAAGGGCACGGCGGGTCAGCATGCCCGGATTCTAGAGAAGCCGCTAAACCCTTTTGGCCAGCTCGAACATCAGCAGCGAGGGCAGGGCGTCGGGCAGGTGGCGGCGCGAGATGCGGGCCACGCCGTCACCGGTGGCGGTGGACAGCTGGGTGCGGTGCTCGCCATCGAACATCTCGACGAAGGCGAAGTCCGGCGCGTCGCGCATGACGCCGGCGATCAGCTGCAGCAGCGGCTCGCTCATCTGTGCCGCGTCGAACAGCATGGCATGGGGCAGGCCTTCCCGGCAGAACTGCTCGGCCTCGGCCACGCTGCCGACCACATCCACCAGCATGCCCATGTGGCGCACGGCGGCCTGGGCCTCGGTGCGCATGTCGCGGTGCGCCGACACGATCAGCAGCTGGCAGCCCGCCAGCGGCCGCGAATTGCCGCCCATGCGTTCGGCCTCGGCTTCCAACCGGGCATTGGTGCTGTCCGGCGGCGGCGCTTCGTCCGGCGCGAGCTGGTTGAACTCCAGCGTCAGCAGCGTGATGCCGGCCTCCTGCTCGCGCAGTGGCAGCACACCCAGCGTGATGGCCGTTTGCTCCAGCAGCCGCCAGGCCAGCGAGTCCAGCCCGGGCGTCGGTGCGTGCGGGTCGGCGTCGTCGCTGAGCAATTCCAGCGAGCGGTGGGCGAAGCGGCAGCTCAGGCGCGCCTTGACCGGCCAGGGCGTCAGATCCAGTCGCAGGTCGACGGAGGAGTGCGTATTGGCCAGCGCCCAGTCCATCAGCGCATTCAGCAGGCCGAAGAGCAGGGCGCCGTCGGCCCAGATCTCGACGGGCTTGAGCGACTGGCGAACCTGCACGCCGCGCGCCTGGGTCTCGCGGCTGCGCTGGGCGAGCACGCTGCGCAGCATCTGCGTGAGGTGCTGGCGCTCGCGGTTCAGGCGCAGGCGGCCGGAGGCCAGCCGGGAGAGCTGCTGGCCCAGCATGCCGGCCGTGCGAGCGTCGTCCACGCTGCGCTTCAACAGGCGCAGGCCGCGGCGGTCGATCTGGCCGGTGGTGGCGAGGTTCTGGATCTGCTCCAGCGCCGCGCTCAGCGGCCCGGCGATCTCGGCGCCCAGCTGCTGGACGATGTCCGCCCACTGGACCGGTGAAGGCTCAGGCATGACATCGTTGGCGGCACTTGCTGGCGCGGAAGAAGGCGGTGTGGACATGACCCGGTGGCTGCGGACCCGAGGCGGATGGTTCTAGGTGGTTGGCCCGCCTCGGTGCGTGAGCGCATGCTGCGGACAGCGCGCCGCCATCTCCATCCCCCACCCAGGGGGAAACCCTGGGTTTGGGGGTGGGTTAGCCCTCACGCAATGACACCACTGTTGCGCCAGTTTGTGATTTCTTCCGCAGAACAGCCGGCTTCTTGCAGCAACTCGTCGCTGTGCTGGCCGAGCAGCGGCGGCRCGAACCGATAGGCCACGGGTGTGGCCGACAGCTTCATTGGGCTGGCAATGAGGCGCAGATCGGGCGTCAAGGGATGGGGCATGGCAACCACGGCACCGCGAGCTTGCGCTTGCGGGTCGGCGAGCGCCTCACCAATAGAGTTGATCGAGCCACAGGGCACCTTGGCAGCCTCCAGCGCCGCGAGCCAGTCGGCGCGAGGGCGCTGCCGCATGGCTTCCTCCAACTGAGGCACGAGGAGGGCGCGGTGGCGCACGCGCTCGGAGTTGGTCGCAAAGCGTGGGTCGGTGGCCCATCCCGGCTGGCCGGCGATGTCGCAGAACTTGGCGAATTGGCGGTCGTTGCCGACAGCCAGGATCAGATAGCCGTCGCTGGCCTCGAAGACCTGATAGGGCACGATGTTCTGGTGGGCGTTGCCCATGCGGCCCGGCGCCTTGCCGCTGCACAGGTAGTTGCTGCCGAGGTTGGCCAGCATGGCGAGCTGGGTGTCCAGCAGGGCCATGTCGATGACCTGGCCCTGGCCGGTGGCATCGCGGTGGCGCAGCGCGGCCAGGATGGCGACGGTGGCATACATGCCGGTGAACAGGTCGGCCACGGCCACGCCCACCTTCTGCGGCCCGCCGCCGGGCAGGTCGTCGCGCTCGCCGGTCACGCTCATCAGCCCGCCCATGCCCTGGACGGCGTAGTCATAACCGGCGCGCTCGGCATAGGGCCCGGTCTGGCCGAAGCCGGTGATGGAGCAGATGACGAGGCCGGGGTGCTCGGCGAGCAGGGTTTGCGCGTCCAGGCCATAGCGAGCCAGGTCGCCGACCTTGAAGTTCTCGACCAGGACGTCGACCTGGGCCGCCAGCTTGCGGACGATGGCCTGACCTTCGGGCGTGGCCAGATCCACGGCCAGCGAGCGCTTGTTGCGGTTGGCGCCGAGGAAGTAGGCGGCCTCGGACGTGTCCTGGCCGTCGGCATCCTTCAGATAGGGCGGGCCCCAGGCACGTGTGTCGTCGCCACTGCCGGGGCGTTCGATCTTGATGACSTCGGCGCCGAGGTCGGCCAGGGTCTGGGTGCACCAGGGGCCGGCCAGCACGCGCGACAGGTCCAGCACGCGCACGCCTGCCAGGGCTTGGGGAGAGGGCATTTCTTGCATTGCGGAATTGTCCTCGGGCCGCTGTCGATAATTCGCCCATGCCCTGCCGCACGACTGCCGGATTTGCCCTAATGCTGAGCTTGCTGGCGGCTTGCCAGCCGACGCTGAACTGGCGCGAGGTCAGGCCGACCGGATCGGGCGCCGTGGCCCTCTTCCCTTGCAAGCCCGACATCGAGCAGCGCCCCGCTCACGCCGGCCAGGGTGCGATGGGCCTGGCACAGTGCGAAGCGGGCGGCGGGCGCTTCGCGCTGTCCTGGGCTGATGGGCCCGACCCGACCCAGGCCGGCCCAGCCCTCAAGGCCATGCCCCAGGCCTTGGCCACCAAGCTCGGCCAGCCGCTGCCGCCGGCCCAGCCGCTGCTGGTGCCGGGCATGACGCCGCTGCCGGAGGCTGCCGAGTACCGCCTGACCGGTGCGGGCGGGATCACTCGCGTGGCCGTGTTCGCTCACGGTGGCCGTGTCTACCAGGCGCTGATGACGCTGCCGCAGGACGACCCGGCCGCGTGGGAAAGCTTCCGTGCCGGGCTGGCCATGGAGACCGCCCGCTAACATCCTGCCCCATGCCCAACCTGCTTGTGATCGCCCACGCACCGCTGGCCTCCGCCCTGCGGCAGGTGGCCGAACACACCTTCCCCGACTGTGCGCCGACGCTGACCGTGCTGGATGTTGATGCTGGCATGAGCGCGGACGACGTCGAGACAGCTGCCCGCGCGCTGATGGCCCGGGCCGACCAGCCCGAGTGGCTGGTGCTGACCGATGTGTTCGGCGCTACGCCGAGCAACGGTGCTCAGCGCCTGGCGGGAGAGCAGGTGCAGGTGCTCAGCGGTGTCAGCG
>NZ_JBFULE010000067.1:0-14829 GCF_056400485.1 Roseateles sp. P5_B10 | reverse complement strand
TCCTGGCTGCGTTCAAGTTCCCGTTCAAGAACTGAGGTGATCTGTGGCTAAAACTTCCATCAAGCAACGTGAACTGAAGCGCGAAGCACTCGTCGCCAAGTTCGCGAAGAAGTACGCAGAACTGAAGGCCATCATCGACGACAGCAAGAAGTCGGATGAAGAGCGCTACGCCGCTCGCCTCGAGCTGCAGAAGCTGCCCCGTAACGCCTACCCGACTCGCCTGCGCAACCGCTGCGAGCTGACCGGTCGTCCGCGTGGCACCTTCCGCAAGTTCGGCCTGGCCCGTAACAAGATTCGTGAACTGGCCTTCAAGGGCGACATCCCCGGTGTCGTCAAGGCCAGCTGGTAATCGGCCGATAGGAGTATTCGCAAATGAGCATGAGTGATCCCATCGCCGATATGCTGACCCGCATTCGTAACGCGCAGATCGTCGAAAAGACGAGCGTTGCCATGCCGTCGTCCAAGCTGAAGGTGGCGATTGCCAAGGTCCTGAAGGACGAAGGCTATATCGACGACTTCGCCGTTCGCGGCGAGGCAGCACGCCCCGAGCTGGAAATCGCGCTGAAGTACTACGCTGGCCGTCCGGTCATCGAACGTATCGAGCGCGTCAGCCGCCCCGGCCTGCGCATCTACAAGGGCCGTCACGACATCCCTCAGGTCATGAATGGCCTGGGTGTGGCGATCGTCACGACCCCGCAAGGCGTCATGACGGACCGCAAGGCTCGCGCTGCCGGTATCGGCGGCGAAGTGCTCTGCTACGTCGCCTAAGCGAAGGAGTAGGAACAATGTCCCGCGTTGGAAAAATGCCGGTCAACGTCCCGCAAGGCGTGGATGTGACCGTCGCAGCTGATTCGATCAGCGTCAAGGGCTCGCTCGGCACGCTGGTGCGTCAGTCGAACAAGCTCGTCACCGTCAAGAACGAAGCCGGCAAGCTGAGCTTCGTTCCCGCCAACGAATCGGCTGAAGCCGATGCGATGAGCGGCACGATGCGTGCGCTGGTGGCCAATATGGTCAGCGGTGTGAGCAAGGGTTTCGAGCGCAAGCTGAACCTGGTGGGCGTGGGTTTCCGCGCCCAGGCCCAGGGCCAGAAGCTCAACCTGCAGATCGGCTTCTCTCACCCCGTGGTGAAGGACATGCCGGCTGGTATCAAGGTCGAGTGCCCGACCCAGACGGAAATCGTCATCAAGGGCGCTGACCGTCAGGTCGTCGGCCAGATCGCCGCCGAGGTGCGCGCCTTCCGTCCGCCTGAGCCCTACAAGGGCAAGGGCATCCGTTATTCGGATGAGAAGGTCTCCCTCAAAGAGACCAAGAAGAAGTAAGGAGCAGCGCCATGATGACCAAGAAAGAACAACGCCTGCGTCGTTCGCGCCAGACCCGCGCTCGCATTGCGATCCAGCGCGTGGCCCGTCTGACGGTGTTCCGCTCCAACCTGCATATCTACGCCCAAGTCGTCTCGGAAGACGGCGCCAAGGTGTTGGCTGCAGCCTCCACTGCCGAGAAGTCGGTCCGCGAACAGCTGAGCAGCAACGGCGGCAACGTCGCCGCTGCCACGCTGGTGGGCAAGCTGATCGCCGAGAAGGCCAAGGCCGCTGGCGTCGAGAAGGTTGCCTTCGACCGCTCCGGTTTTGCCTACCACGGCCGTGTCAAGGCCCTGGCCGAAGCAGCCCGCGAAGCCGGCCTGCAGTTCTGACGCATCAAGGAATAAGAAATGGCAAAGTTTCAACCCCGCGGCGCTCAGGCTGAAGGCAACGACGACGGCCTGAAGGAAAAGATGATCGCGGTCAACCGCGTGACCAAGGTTGTGAAGGGTGGCCGTACGCTGTCCTTCGCCGCTCTGACCGTGGTCGGTGATGGCGATGGCCGCATCGGCATGGGCAAGGGCAAAGCCAAGGAAGTGCCGGTCGCCGTGCAAAAGGCCATGGAGTCGGCTCGCCGCAACATGGTCAAGGTCAGCCTGAAGAACGGCACCATCCACCACAACGTGGTGGGCGAGCACGGTGCTGCACACGTCATCATGGCCCCGGCTCCTGCCGGTACCGGCGTCATCGCCGGCGGCCCGATGCGCGCCGTTTTCGAAGTGATGGGCGTGACCGACATCGTGACCAAGAGCCACGGTTCGACCAACCCTTACAACATGGTCCGCGCCACGCTGGACGCTCTGAAGCGTTCAACCACGCCGGCCTCTGTCGCAGCCAAGCGCGGCAAGACTGTTGAAGAAATCTTCAACTGATCGCCCAAGCGGAGCACAAGATGTCTGACAAGAAAACCGTGACGGTCAAGCTGGTGCGTAGCCCCATCGGCTGCCGCGCCTCGCACCGTGCCACCGTGGTCGGCCTGGGTCTGCGTCGGCTGAACAGCCAGAGCACCCTGGAAGACACGCCCGCAGTGCGCGGCATGATCAACAAGATCGCTTATCTGGTGCAAGTGCTCTAAGCGCGGCACACAAGAGGACAAGACGATGGAACTCAACACGATCAAGCCCGCTGAGGGCTCCAAGCATGCCAAGCGCCGTGTCGGCCGCGGCATCGGCTCGGGCCTGGGCAAGACCGCAGGTCGTGGCCACAAGGGCCAGAAGTCCCGCGCTGGTGGCTACCACAAGGTCGGCTTCGAAGGCGGCCAGATGCCGCTGCAACGTCGCCTGCCCAAGCGTGGCTTCAAGTCGCTGACGCTGAAGTACAGCGTCGAGATCAACCTGTCGGACCTGCAAGGTCTGGCCGGCGAAGAGATCGACGTGTCGACGCTGAAGGCGGTCGGCCTGGTGCCCCAACTGGCCAAGTCGGTCAAGGTCATCCTGTCCGGCGCCATCGAGCGCAAGGTCACGCTGAAGGGCGTGAACGCCACGAAGGGCGCCAAGGCGGCCATCGAGGCGGCCGGCGGCTCGGTCGCTTAATTCACAGCGCACAAGGAACTGATCCAGCGTGGCTACCAACGCGAATCAGCTGGCCAAGAGCGGCAAGTTCGGCGACCTGCGTCGTCGGCTTGTGTTCCTGCTGCTGGCTCTGGTCGTCTACCGCATCGGGGCGCATATCCCCGTGCCCGGTATCGACCCGAACCAGCTGGCCCAATTCTTCAAGGGCCAGGCCGGTGGCATCCTGAGCCTGTTCAACATGTTCTCGGGCGGCGCGCTGTCGCGCTTCACCGTGTTCGCGTTGGGCATTACGCCTTACATCTCGGCGTCCATCGTTTTACAGCTGATGACCTACGTCGTGCCGACGCTGGAACAGCTGAAGAAGGAAGGCGAAGCCGGGCGTCGCAAGATCACCCAGTACACGCGTTATGCGACGCTGGGTCTGGCTCTGTTCCAGAGCCTGTCGATCGCATTGGCGCTGGAAGGCTCTGCTGGCCTGGTGCTGAACCCTGGTTTCGGCTTCCGCCTGACCGCAGTGTCCAGCCTGGTGGCCGGCACGATGTTCCTGATGTGGCTGGGTGAGCAGATCACCGAGCGCGGTCTGGGCAATGGCATCTCGATCCTGATCTTTGGCGGTATCGCCGCGGGTCTGCCGGGTGCGATCGGTGGCCTGTTCGAGCTGGTGCGTACCGGTGCGATGGGTTACGGCTCGGCGCTGATCGTGATCTCGCTGGTCGTGCTGGTGACCTTCGCCGTGGTCTTCGTCGAACGTGGCCAACGCAAGATCCTCGTGAACTATGCGAAGCGCCAGGTCGGCAACAAGGTCTACGGCGGCCAGTCGTCGCACCTGCCGCTGAAGCTGAACATGTCCGGCGTGATCCCGCCGATCTTCGCCTCGTCGATCATCCTGCTGCCGACAACGGTGGTGAGCTGGTTCGCGACGGGTGATGGTCTGCGCTGGTTGAAGGACCTGGCCGGCATGGTCAGCCCGGGTCAGCCGATCTATGTGCTGCTGTATTCGGCTGCCATCGTGTTCTTCTGCTTCTTCTACACGGCGCTGGTGTTCAACAGTCGTGAGACCGCAGACAACCTGAAGAAGAGTGGCGCGTTCATTCCGGGCATTCGTCCGGGTGAGCAGACCGCCAAGCACATCGACAAGATCCTTTCGCGGCTCACGCTGGCTGGTGCGATCTACATCACGCTGGTCTGCCTGCTGCCCGAATTCCTGACGCTGAAGTACAACGTTCCGTTCTACTTCGGTGGCACTTCCCTGTTGATCATCGTCGTCGTGACGATGGACTTCTGGGCCCAGGTGCAGAGCTACATCATGAGTCAGCAGTACGAGTCACTGCTGAAGAAGGCCAGCTTCAAGCCCTGAGGGCGCGGAGCTGATCGTTAACCAAGATTGATTCCAACAACAATCCTGAACGTACGGCATGGCGAAAGACGACGTCATTCAAATGCAGGGCGAGATTCTTGAGAACCTCCCCAACGCCACGTTCAGAGTCAAGTTGGAGAACGGGCATGTCGTTCTCGGTCACATCTCCGGCAAGATGCGGATGCACTACATCCGCATCCTGCCTGGCGACAAAGTGACCGTAGAGCTGACACCCTACGATTTGAGTCGTGCTCGCATCGTGTTCCGGGCGAAGTGAGCTGTTTGAACCCCCGGACGCGTGTGAGCGCAAAGAAGTTAGGCCAAGGAGCAGACCATGAAAGTTTCGGCATCCGTTAAGCAGATGTGCCGCAATTGCAAGATCATCCGCCGCAAGGGCGTGGTGCGTGTGATCTGCACCGACCCGCGCCACAAGCAGCGCCAGGGCTGAGCCCCAGCTCGCACGACAGGACTAGAGGACAACCATGGCACGTATTGCTGGTATCAACATTCCGCCGCAAAAGCACACTGAGATCGGTCTGACCTCGATCTACGGCATTGGCCGTACGACCGCTCAGCAGATCTGCACGAACTGCGGCATTCCGTTCGACAAGAAGGTCAAGGACCTGAACGACGGCGATCTCGAAAAGATCCGTGACGAGGTCAACAAGTTGACCATCGAAGGTGACCTGCGCCGTGAGCAGTCCATCAACATCAAGCGTCTGATGGACCTCGGTTGCTACCGCGGCTTCCGTCACCGCCGTGGCCTGCCGATGCGTGGTCAACGCACCCGTACGAATGCCCGTACCCGCAAGGGTCCGCGCAAGTCGGCTGCGACCGGCAAGAAGTAAGCTGCCCGAACTGAAAGAAGCTCATCATGGCAAAAGCACCCAACAATTCGGCTGCCCAGCGGGTTCGCAAGAAGGTCCGCAAGAACGTTGCAGACGGCATCGCGCACGTCCACGCCTCGTTCAACAACACCATCATCACCATCACTGACCGTCAAGGCGGCGCCCTGTCGTGGGCTTCGTCGGGTGGCCAAGGCTTCAAGGGCTCGCGCAAGTCGACCCCCTTTGCAGCCCAGGTGGCAGCTGAAGTGGCTGGCCGCGCTGCACAAGAGCAGGGCATCAAGAACCTCGACGTCAAGATCAAGGGCCCCGGCCCGGGTCGTGAGTCGTCGGTTCGCGCCCTGGCAGCGCTGGGCATTCGCATCAACTCGATCTCTGACGTGACGCCCGTGCCGCACAACGGCTGCCGTCCGCAGAAGCGTCGCCGTATCTGATCCCATTCACCTCTAGGTGACAGGGACATTGCAGATTCGGATGGCGGTGCGATAATCGCACGTTTTCCCGGAGCCGGCGGGCACTTTGTGCCGCGCCGGCTTCAGTCTTGAGTCGATCTCATTTTCGAGACGGCTCATAAGCCCACCGTCCAAGCCCATAAAAAAACCGGCTGGACTCGCGTCAACAACCTCGGATTTGAGGCTTGGCGTCAGATTGAACAAGGACACGCAAAGTGGCACGTTACCTCGGCCCCAAGGGCAAACTTTCCCGCCGCGAAGGCACCGACCTCTACCTGAAGAGCGCCCGCCGCGCCATCAGCGACAAGGTCAAGTTCGACTCCAAGCCCGGCCAGCACGGCCGCACCTCCGGCCAACGCACGTCCGACTTCGGCCTGCAGCTGCGCGAGAAGCAGAAGGTCAAGCGCATGTACGGCGTGCTGGAGCGCCAGTTCCGCCGCTACTTCGCCGAAGCCGAGCGCCGCAAGGGCTCGACCGGCGTGAACCTGCTGCAGCTGCTGGAATCGCGTCTGGACAACGTCGTCTACCGCATGGGCTTCGGCTCCACCCGCGCAGAAGCCCGCCAGCTGGTTTCGCACAAGGGCGTCACGGTGAACGGCGAGGTCGTCAACATCGCTTCCTACCTGGTCAAGGCCGGTGACACCGTCGCCGTGCGCGACAAGGCCAAGAAGCAATTGCGCGTCACCGAGTCGTTCAAGCTCGCTGATTCCATCGGCCTGCCGGCCTGGGTCAGCGTCGACGGCACCAAGCTCGAAGGCGTGTTCAAGAAGGCTCCGGACCGCGATGAGTTCGGCGCCGAGATCAACGAATCGCTGATCGTCGAGTTGTACTCGCGTTAATGATTTCCCCCGCCGACCACGCCTGCTTTGGGCGCGGTCGGCGTTTCCTCGTCCGGGCTTTTGCCCTTCGTAGGCTCTGCCCGGCTGGTCCTCAGCCTTATCGGTGTAACGAACCGAGGGTATTGAAAGAAAGACCTCATGCAAACCAACTTGCTCAAACCCAAGTCCATCAACGTGGAGCCCCTGGGCGGTCATCGCGCCAAGGTCACCCTGGAGCCGTTCGAACGCGGCTACGGTCACACCCTGGGCAACGCCCTGCGCCGTGTGCTGCTCTCGTCGATGGTGGGGTATGCGCCGACGGAAGTGACGATTGCCGGCGTGCTCCACGAGTACTCGGCCATCGACGGCGTGCAAGAGGACGTGGTTCACATCATGCTGAACCTCAAGGGCGTCGTCTTCCGCCTGCACAACCGTGAAGAAGTGACCCTGGTCCTGCGCAAGGAAGGCGAAGGCCCCGTCACCGCGGCCGACATCCAGACCCCGCACGACGTCGAGATCATCAATCCCGAGCACGTCATTGCCCACCTGTCGCAGGGCGGCAAGCTCGACATGCAGATCAAGGTCGAGAAGGGCCGTGGCTATGTGCCCGGCACGATGCGCCGCTTCGGCGACGAGCCGACCAAGAGCATCGGCCGCATCGTCCTGGACGCCTCGTTCTCGCCCGTCAAGCGCGTCAGCTACGCCGTCGAAAACGCCCGCGTCGAGCAGCGTACCGACCTGGACAAGCTGGTCATGGAAATCGAAACCAACGGCGCCATCTCGCCCGAGGAAGCGATCCGTGCTTCGGCCAAGATCCTGGTTGAGCAACTGGCCGTCTTCGCCCAGCTGCAAGGCACCGACCTGGTCGACGCCTTCGACCAGCCGGCCCAGCGCTCCAGCAGCTTCGACCCGATCCTGCTGCGCCCGGTCGACGAACTCGAGCTCACCGTGCGTTCGGCCAACTGCCTGAAGGCCGAAAACATCTACTACATCGGCGATCTGATCCAGCGCACCGAGACCGAGCTGCTGAAGACCCCCAACCTGGGTCGCAAGTCGCTCAACGAGATCAAGGAAGTCCTGGCTTCCCGCGGCCTCACCCTCGGCGCCCGCCTGGAAAACTGGCCCCCGCAAGGCCTGGACAAGCGGTAATCCGCTTCGCTCGAACAGAAAAGACGGCCTGAAGGCCGTCATCGGATGACAAACGCACTTTGGTGCGTTTGATCGTGCAACCAGCAGTACCTGATCCGGCTGCTGGCATTAACAAAGTGAAAAAGGAATAGCACCATGCGTCACCGTAACGGCCTCCGTAAACTCAACCGCACCAGCGCCCACCGCGCTGCCATGCTGCGCAATATGTGCGTGTCTCTGCTCGAGCACGAAGCCATCAAGACCACGGTCCCCAAGGCCAAGGAACTGCGCCGCGTTGTTGAGCCCCTCATCACGCTCGCCAAGGAACCTACGCTGGCCAACCGCCGCCTGGCTTTCGACCGCCTGCGCGACCGCGACATCGTCAGCAAGCTGTTCAACGTGCTGGGCCCGCGCTTCGCGGCTCGTCCGGGCGGCTACACCCGCATCCTGAAGATGGGCTTCCGCGTCGGCGACAACGCGCCCATGGCTTTCGTTGAGCTGGTGGATCGCGCCGAAGGCGAGACCGCTGGCGAAGCCGTCGAATAAGTTCAGCCCGCGCTGATCCATGAAGCCCGCCTCGTGCGGGCTTTTTCATGGGCGCTCGCGGCGTCGGCCCCCTCCTACGCGCAAGGCAAACCCAGCCTGACGACACCGCGGCCCCGGCGCGTGCACAGTGGAACGCCGCTTCCACTTCGCAGGAGCCCGCCATGAGCCTCCACCCCACCATCTCCTCGGCCAAGGTCGAGGGCACCGCGGTCTACGACCTCGCCGGCGACAAGCTCGGCGCCATCGACGACCTCGTCATCGACAAGCGCACCGGCCATGTGCGTTATGCCGCACTGGAATTCGGCGGCTTTCTCGGCCTGGGTACCGACCGCTACCCGCTGCCCTGGGACATGCTGAAGTACGACACCAGCAAGGATGGCTATGTCGTCA
This sequence comes from Roseateles sp. P5_B10, assembly GCF_056400485.1. Taxonomy (NCBI): domain Bacteria; kingdom Pseudomonadati; phylum Pseudomonadota; class Betaproteobacteria; order Burkholderiales; family Sphaerotilaceae; genus Roseateles; species Roseateles sp. P5_B10. Next base: position 6,424 of record NZ_JBFULE010000067.1, on the reverse strand, counting down.
ACCTGGATCGCGACCTGCTGACCGATGCGCCGCGGTACGCCAAGGACGCAGCGCCGGCCTACACCGAGGACTACGGCCGCAGCGTCTATACCCACTACGGCTTCAACTGGCAGTGAGGCGCACCATGAGCAAGTCCCATCTTGGCCGCAGCCACAACGCCCAGTCCGGCCCAGTGACGCACACCGCCAGCGAATTCGCCACAACCAAGGCCACCCAAGGGCAGACGCTGACCAAGCAGGCCAAGGCGCCGGCGCGCCAGAAAGACGGCACGGCGCGTGAAGCACCCCAGGGCCCGCCTCAGCACAAGATCTGACCAGCCGCGTTAACGGCGCAAAGGCAGCCAGTGCAGATCGCCGTCGCCAAGCACCGCCACTTGCGCGCTGTGCCGGGCAAGGTCCGCGCGCCGCAGCGTCAGCGCACCGGTGAGGCCGCCGAAGGCCGGCAGCACCAGGGCGTGCGGGTAGCGCACGAAGCAAGGCCGGCGCAGTCGGTCCCCCGCACGGCTGGCGATGACGACGGCGGGGTGCCAATGCCCTGCAAGCGTGAAGCCCGCTGCGCCGGGTGGCGGTGGCTCATGCGCAGCTGTCAAAGGGCCTAACGCCCATGCCGTGCTGACAACCTCCATCGGCAAGCCTGGCGGATGAATGCGCCGGTCGTGGTTGCCGAGTACGAGCACGGTCGGTACGCGTCGCGCAAAGCCGTCGACCGATTCGAGCAGGGCCGGCGTCAGCCCCTCGGCGCTGTGCCAGAAATCACCCAGCACGACGAGTCGAGTCGCGCGGTGCGTCGCTACCAGCGCTTCCAGCCGCGCCAATGTGCGCGCGCTGCTGCCAGCCGGCACCGCCTGCCCCTGCGCGCGAAAGGCAGCGCCCTTGCCCAGGTGCAGGTCGGCGGCGAACAGCGTGCGCGCGGTGGGCCACCAAGCTGCACCGTCCGGCAGCAGCCACAAGGTCTCGCCGGCAGCTTCGATACTGAGGCTCACCGCCGCCTCCGCCGCGCACCACCGCGCCCGTTGGCCTTGTCGCTCTCCTGCCCGAAGGCCAGCCGCTCACCCACATCCTGCGGCATCGCACCGCCGCCCGCCGCCGCCTCCAGCTCCGCCAGCATGCGCGTGAGCCGCTGTGCCAGTGACTCGGTCGTCACCCGTTCGCGCAGCATCTCGACCAGCAGCGGAAAGGCCAGCGGCGAGGTCTGCTTTGGCCGCTGCAAATCCAGCGGCATTGCAGCCAATCGGTCCAGCGTGCGCGCCAGCGAATCCTCATCCAGCTCGGCCGACAGCAGCTCCTCCTCGGCCTGGCGCAGCAGGCGGTTGCCCGGGTCGTGCTGGCGAAAGACATCGAAGTACAGCGAGCTCGATGCCTGTAGCTGGCGTTGGCTGCGCACCTCGCCGGGATGGCTCTGGAAGATCAGCCCCGAGATGCGCGCGATCTGCCGGAAGCGCCGGCGCGCCAGCTCGCTGGCGTTGATGCTGGCCAGCACCTCCTGCCGCAGCGTGTGGCGATCGACGGCCGCAAGCAGCTGCGGCAGGCGCGTGGCCCAGTCGACGTCGGTGGCGCTGAGCAGCTCCATGCCGTATTCGTTGATGGCGACGGTGAAGGTGGCCGGCGTGTCGCGCCCCACGCGCCAGGCCAGCAGCCAGGCCAGGCCAAGGTGCACCGTGCGGCCGGCGAACGGGTAGAGGAAGAGGTGATGGCCGTCCGACGAGGTCTGCACCTCGGCCAGCAGCCGCTGCGGCCCGGGCAGGGCCGACCATTCGGCCTGCAGCTTCAGCAGCGGTGCGACGAAGCGCATCTCCTTGTCCAGATAGCGACCCTGCGCCGCTTCATCGAAGCGCTCCAGCATCGCATCGGCCAGCGTGTCGGAGATCGGGAACTGCCCGCCGTTCCAGCGCGGCAGCAGTGCGCGGCCCGGTTTGCCGATGCGCACATAGGCGGTCAGCCCTTCGACGCGCACCAGCTCCAGCGCCCGGCCGCCCAGCAGGAAGACATCACCGGGCTTGAGCCGCGCGATGAAGCTCTCCTCCACCGTCGCGATGCGCCCCCCGCCCAGGAACTGCACGCTCATCATGGCGTCCGACACGATGGTGCCGATGTTGCTGCGGTGGCGCCGCGCCAGCCGCGCGTCCGGCACACGCCACACGCCCTCGTCGTCGGGCACCACGCGCTGGAAGTCCGGGTAGGCGCGCAGGCTCTCGCCGCCATGGCGCACAAAGGCCAGGGCCCATTGCCAGGCCTCGTCGCTCAGATGCCGATAGCTCGGTGCCGTGCGCACCTCGGCGAGCAGCTGCGCGGGCCGGAAGCCGCCGCCCAGCGCGACGGTGACGAGGTGCTGCACCAGCACGTCCAGCGGCGCCGCCGGCGCATGGCGCGGCTCGATGCGGCCGGCCTCCACGGCGGCGCGCAGGGCCGAGGCCTCGACGATCTCCAGGCTGTGCGTCGGCACCATGGTCACGCGCGAGCGCCGCCCCGGCGCATGGCCGCTGCGGCCCGCGCGCTGCAGCAACCGCGCGACGCCCTTGGCCGAGCCGATCTGCAGCACCTGGTCCACCGGCAGGAAGTCCACACCCAGATCCAGGCTGGCCGTGCACACCACGGCCTTGAGCTGACCAGCCTTCATGGCCGCCTCCACCCACCGGCGCAACTCGGCGTCGATGGAGCCGTGGTGCAGGGCGATCGCGCCTGCCCAGTCGGGCCGTGCGTCCAGCAGCGCCTGGAACCAGCGCTCGCTCTGGGAGCGCGTGTTGGTGAACACCAAGGTGCTGGCCGCCTTGTCGATCAGCTCGGCGACGGCCGGCAGCATGGTCAGACCCATGTGGCCGCCCCAGGCGAAGCGCTCGATGCGAGCGGGCAGCAGCGTCGCGATGTCGATCTTCTTGTCCTGGGCGCCGCGCACCAGCACCGCCTCCGGCGCCAGCACGTCACGCGCCTCGTCGAGATTGGCCAGCGTGGCCGACAGGCCCCAGGTCATCAGCGCCGGGTTCCAGCGCCGCAGCCGCGCCAGCGCCAGCTGCAGTTGCACGCCGCGCTTCGTGCCCAGCAATTCATGCCATTCATCGACGACGACCAGGCGCACGCGCTTCAGGATGTCCGGGGCGTCGGCGCGGGACAGCATCAGGCTCAGGGACTCGGGTGTGGTGACGAGCGCGGTCGGCCAACGGCGTTGCTGTGAGGCGCGCTCGCTGCTGGATGTGTCGCCGGTGCGGGCGGCCAGTGTCCAGTCCGGAGCGAGCGTGGCGGCGGCGTCTTGCAGGGCCAGCAGCGTGTCGTGGCTGAGGGCGCGCATCGGTGTGACCCAGATGACGGTCAGCGGCGCTTCCTTGCCGCCGAAGGCTTGCAGCGCGCCGAGCCAGACGGCCAAGGTCTTGCCGGAGCCGGTGGTGGCGTGGAGGAGGCCGGAGTGGCCTTGCTTCATTTCCTTCCAGACGGTGCGCTGGAAGGGGAAGGCTTTCCAGCCCTTGCTTTCAAGCCAACTGGTGGTAGGGCTAGGCATTGGGAGTCTTTGCCTGGCGTGCGCTTGATCGCCGCATTGCCGGGAGTCCGTCCCGGCGGCCGGGTAACTTTCTTCTGCGGCGCCAGAAGAAAGTTACCAAAGAAGAGGCGCTGAACCGCACACCAGCGCGACGCCGCCAAGAGCGGCGCGCGAAAACGCTCGGTGGATTGCACGACGACGCGACCCGCTGCGCTCTCGCTGCTGTCCCTGTGACGAGCACCATCCGCTGCCGCTTCACGCCGCTTAACGTCGGCTGCACGCCGAACTCATCAACGAATACTGCGTCGCTGGGGCGACGCCACGGCGAGACGGCGCGGGCTTCGCGTCGCCCGAGCGACGCTGTATTGGCTGTTCCTGGTGAGCACGGCGTGCAGCCGCGCGTTAAGCGGGCAGGTGGTGCGATGGATGGTGCTGGTGACAGGGGCAGCGGCGAGAGCGCAGCGGCTCGCGTCTGCCCACTCACCGAGCGGCTGTTGCACGGCGCAGCTCGTGCATGTGGTGCTGGTGTGCGGTTCAGGGCCTCTTCTTTGGTGACTTTCTTCTGGCCCCGCAGAAGAAAGTTACCCGGCCGCCGGGACGGACTCCCGGCAATGCATCGATCAAGAGCACTCGTCGCAAAAGCAACCAACATCACGCCACCGCATCCATCAAGGCCCTCAACGACGCCAACGTATCCGCCTCCCACAACGGCTTGTCATCCCTTATCCGCAGCATGCGCGGAAACCTTACCGCGATGCCACTCTTGTGCCGCGAGCTCGCCTGGATGCCCTCGAAGCCCAGCTCGAACACCATCGTCGGCCGCACGCGCCGCACCGGCCCGAACTTCTCGACCGTCGTCTTGCGGATCTCGCGGTCCACGCGCTTGATCTCCTCGTCGGTCAGCCCCGAGTAGGCCTTGGCAAACGGCACAAGTGTCAGATCGCCGCCCGTTGAATCCAAAGCCGCCTCAGCCTCCGCTGCATCCCGCGGCGCGCGGTTCCAGACGGCAAAGCTGTAGTCCGTGTAGAGGTTGGCGCGGCGGCCGTGGCCGGCCTGGGCGTAGACCAGCACGGCGTCGACGCTGAGCGGCGCGACCTTCCACTTCCACCAGGCGCCGACGGTGCGGCCGATGCCATAGGCCGACTCCCGGTGCTTCAGCATCAGCCCTTCGACACGCTTCTCGCGCGAGCCCTCGCGGGCCGTCGCCAGCCCGGGCCAATCGCCAGCGTGCACCAGCGGCGACGTTGCAATGCCCAGCTGCTCCAGCCGCGCACGCCGCACATGCATGGGCTCCTGGCGACGGTCCACGCCTTGGCTCTCCAGCAGGTCATAAGCCAGCAAGCGCACCGGGGCCTCGGCCAGGATGGCCTTGGACAGCTTGGTGCGGCCGATGCGTTTTTGCAGCAGCGCAAACGGCGCCGGCTCGGCCTCGCCGTGGCGCCAGGCCAGCAGCTCGCCGTCCACCACCGTGCCATCCGGCCAGCTGCTCGCTTCCAGCACCACCTCCGGAAAGCGTTCCGTCACCAGCTCCTCGCCGCGCGACCAGATCCACACCTGGCCGTCGCGCTTGACCACCTGGGCCCGGATGCCGTCGTACTTCCACTCCGCCAGCCAGTCGCCGCGCTCGCCCAGCGCCGCCGGCTCGCCGGGCAGCGCATGCGCCAGGAAGAAGGGGTAGGGCTGGCCGCCACGAGAGCCGCTTGTGTCCTCGGCCAGCAGCGCCTGGAAGCGCGCGGCCGTCGGCGGCGTGTCGATCTGGGTGTAGCCCATCATGCGCTGGGCGATGCCGGCCGCGTCGGCCCCAGACCACTCGGCCAGCGCCCGCTGCACCAGCAGCTTGCTGACACCGACGCGAAAGCCCCCGCCCACCAGCTTGACGAACATGAAGCGCTCGTCCGCCGACAGGCCCTGCCACGCGCTCAACACGGCCTCGCGTCGCGCCGCTGCGTCGAGCGCACGCAGCGGCAGGATGCGCTGCTCCATCCAGTCGGCCAGCGGCTCGTCGAGCTTGTCCTGCGGGTCGGGAAGCACGTAAGCGATGGCCTCCGCCAGGTCGCCGGTGACGGCATAGCCGGCCTCGAACAGCCACTCCGGCAAACCCGCCGCCTCGCAGGCCAGCGCTCGCAGCTCGCTCGTGGGCACCGCTCGGCGCGGCGTGCCGCCGGCCAGCAGATAGACGGCCCAGGCCGCATCACGCGCGGGTGCGTCGGCCAGGTAGCGTTTCAATGCCGCCACCTTGGCCAGTGTGGACGTGCTGGCGTCGATGGCGAGGTAGAGGGCGACAAAGCGCTTCATTGCGCCGCCTCCACGCCATGCGTCTCGTCGCCGTACTCGGTCGCAAAGGCCTCGGCCTGCAAGCCCAGTTCACTCAGATAGCGCACCAGCGCGCCCTCGTCGCCATGCGTGACGATGACGCGCTGGGCGCCGGTCGATTGAATGGCCGACAGCAGCCCCGGCCAGTCGGCGTGGTCGCTGAAGACGAAGCCGCGGTCCACGCTGCGGCGCCGGCGGGCGCCGCGCAACCGCATCCAGCCGCTGGCAAAGGCGTCGCTGTGCGGCCCCAGCGCTTTGGCCCAGCGACTGTCCTGCACGGCCGGCGGTGCGATGACGAGCGCGCCGCGCAGCGCCTTGAAGTTCGTTTCCGGCGTCACGGTCTCCACCTCCGGCAGGGCCACGCCCGCCGCGCGATAGGCCTCGTTCAGCCGCGCAACCGCTGCATGCACCAGCACCGGCCCAGGTGCGTCCGCGGTTGCCAGCCCCGCCACCAGCCGCTGCGCCTTGCCCAGGCTGTAGCCCATCAGCAGCGCCTGCTTGCCCTGGGCCGCGCAATCGGCCCACCAGGTGCGCATCTCGGCCAGCACCTCGGTCTGCGGTGCCCAGCGGTAGATGGGCAGGGCAAAGGTGGCTTCGGTGATGAAGACATCGCAGCGCACCGGCTCGAAGGGCGCGCAGGTGG
>NZ_JBFULE010000066.1:0-15043 GCF_056400485.1 Roseateles sp. P5_B10 | reverse complement strand
AGAACGGGCAAGACCGGATTTGGCGAAAAATTTTCCTGGAAAATTCAATCAAATCAACCACTTATTCGCCTTGTCAAAAACAGCAGGGCGATGCCGGACAAATACAAAATTGCCATGCGGATGCCGGACATTTGATGCCGAAAACGGGCCTTGAAGGCGGCAATCAGATGACGGACAAGCGGCGATTACAAAGTGGAATTGACAATGCCAGGTGCTTTTTGTTGGGCGCCGAATGGGGAGGTGCCTCAGAGCTTCAGATGCCCATGCACACCCTCGTCGACGCGCTGGGCCGTGATGGCGCCGAACAGCATCTTGAGGCCGGCGATGGCGCTGCCGTGGCGGTTGTCCCAGTATTCGCCGCTGATCGCGTCCACGCGCAGTAAGCAGATACGGGGGTCGTCCTCGCCTTGCGTGAACCAAGCCCGCAGCTTGGGGCTCCAGAGCCGGTGGATGGTGGCCTTGTCAGTCACCTGCTCGACGCTGCCGTCGAGCTTCAGGTGGCCGCCGTTGTCCCCCTCCTTGAAGAACAGCGTGACGCGCGGATCGCGGTCGAGTTCGATGTTCTTCAGGCTGTCGATCTCGCTGAAGAACCACAGGGCGCCGCTGTCGTCGACCTCGATGACGGTCATCGGCCGCGCATGCAGTTGCCGCGTGCCCATGCCGAGGGTGCAGAAAAAGCAGCTGTTGCCGGCCTTGACGAGGTCGGCGATCTTCTTCGCGGCGGCCGGGCCGCTGAGGTCTTCTTCGGTGCTCACATCGTTGTCCGATGGATAGCTGCGGCTGTCGTCGTCTTGCATGTCGACTCCTTGGCGTTGACTGATCCTGCAGCCTAGACAGCAGGAGGCTGGCGGGTTGTCGGCCGGCGCCACGTGCCGCTGTCGGAAGCTGCCGGCCGCCGGTTCTCCTACAGCGGCTTCGTCCTCGGCTGACGCCGTCGGCACGCACCGCCGCCTAGATTGGCCGTTAGTCCGGTGGTGCCGTTGCGCATGCCGGCTTCAGCCGTCCGCCTCAACCCGTCAAGGAGCCCCCATGCGCACCGCCCAGAAATTCATGAGCGTCACCCTGCTGCTTGCCAGTGCCGCCTTTGCCGGCCAAGCCTATGCCCGTTCGGACAAGTCCTTCATGAAGGAGGCCGCTCACGCCGGCGCGGCCGAGATCGAGGCCAGCAAGCTCGCACAGTCCAAGGCCAAGAATGCCGATGTGAAGTCCTTCGCCGATTCGATGATCGCCGACCACACCAAGGTGGCCGATGAGCTCAAGGCGCTGGCTGCCAGCAAGAACGTTACGCTGCCCGATGGCCCTTCCGTCAAGCAGAAGACCGAGATCAAGCTCATCGACGCTGGCGACAACGACAAGTTCGACGAACGCTACGCCAAGACCTTCGGCGTGAAGGCCCACCAGAACACGATCAAGCTCTTCCAGGACGCCGCCCAGAATGCCAAGGATCCCGAGATCAAGGCCTGGGCCGAAAGGACCCTGCCCGGCCTGAGGCACCACCTGGAGATGGCCCAGGCGCTCAGCGTTGCGCCCAAGAAGTAACGCGTCCATTTGCCGCTGCTGAGTGAGGTGCCCATGCCACTCCCTGCTTTGACATCCTGTCGATGCGCACTGACGCTCGCGGCCGTGGCCACCGTGGCGCAGCTGGCGGCCTGCCGCTCCGAGCAGCAGCCGCTGCCATCGGCCAACGCCGCCACCTCGCAGGCTGCGCCGCCGCCGCTGCCGCCACCGTCTTCGCCCGCCTCCTCCTCGCCGCCATCCTTCCCGCCAGCCTCAGGACCGGCGTCCGCGCCGGCATCGAATCCCGTGCGCTGAGCCTCAGATGGCGATGTGGCGCGTGAGCCCGTCCACCAGCGCCTCGAAGACGACTCGGCAGGGCGTGTTCTGGCGCAGGTCCTCGTGCATGGCGACCCAGGTCTCCAGCGGCCAGGCGAACTGGTCGGCCAGCACGCGCTCCAGCACGGGCGCACGCCGCGCCAGTGCGACCTGACACATGCCGATACCGGCGCCAGCACGCACCAGTGCCAGCTGGGCGAGGTCGGAATCGCTGCGCAGCGCAAAGCTGTCACGGCTGATGCCGCTCAGGCGCTTGGACCCGGCGCGGATGAAGGGCGTCACGGTGTCGAAGCCGATCAGCGTGTGGCCCTGCAGCTCAGCCAGGGCCGTGGGCCGGCCGTGGCGGTCGAGGTAGTCGGTCCGCGCATGCAGGCCCAGCTCAATGCTGCCGATGCGGCGCGCGATCAACTGGCCCTGTTCGGGCGGCGTCATGCGCACGGCGATGTCGGCTTCGCGGCGCAACAGGTCCTGCAACTGGTTGCTCAGGGCCAGTTCCAGGACCAGCCCGGGATGAGCCTCGCGCAGCGCAGCAAACACGCCTGCCAGCACCTCGGCCCCGATGATCTCACTGGCCGTCACCCGCACCGTGCCCCTCACTTCGGCACCGCGCGCCGTCGCCGCCCGTTGCAGCGCGGCCACCGCGGCTTCCATCTGCTCGGCGTGACCGCGCAGGGCCAGCGCCGCCTCCGTGGCCAGCAGGCCGGTGGGCGAGCGGGTGAAGAGGGGCTGGCCGAGCGCCTGCTCCAGCGCGGCGACATGGCGCCCGACGGTGGGCTGCGTCAACCCCAGCGCCCGCGCCGCGCCCGACAGCGAACCCTCGCGCAGCACGCCGAGAAAAGTGTGCAGCAGGTCCCAGGGCAGTGTCGAAGCCATACATAAATGTATATCTACGACACTACCTTCAGCAATTCCCAATCAAGCCGTCACTTCCCAGAATCCGTTCCATCAACTTCTGGAGAACGACATGGAAACAAGCAGCAAGACGGTCCTGGTGCTCGGCGCGAGTGGCGGCATTGGCGGCGAGGTGGCACGCCAGTTGCGCGACGCGGGCTGGGTGGTCAAGGGGCTCAAGCGTGGCCTCTCGACGGCGCACGCGCAGAGTGACGGCATCCAATGGCTGCGCGGCGATGCGCTGAACGCGGCCGACGTGCTCGCTGCCGCCCAGGGCTGCGACGTCATCGTTCATGCCGTCAACCCGCCGGGCTACCGCGACTGGGACCGCCTCGTGCTGCCGATGCTGGAGCACAGCATCGCCGCCGCCCGCGCCCTGGGTGCGACGCTGCTGCTGCCGGGCACGGTCTACAACTACGGCCCCGACGCTTTCCCGCTGCTGCACGAGGACGCGCCGCAGCGGCCGGCGACGCGCAAGGGCGCCATCCGCGCCGAGATGGAGGCGCGGCTGCGAGCGGCCAGCGAGACGGGGCTGCGCGTCATCGTGCTGCGCGCCGGCGACTTCTTCGGTCCGCGGGCCGGTAACAACTGGTTCTCGCAAGGCCTGGTGAAGCCCGACAAGCCGGTGACGTCCATCAGCAACCCGGCCGCCGCCGGCGCTGGCCACCAATGGGCCTATCTGCCGGATGTCGCCCGCACGATGGTGGAGTTGCTGGAACGACGCGCGACACTGCCCGCCTTCGCCAACTTCCACATGAGCGGCCACTGGGACGCCAGCGGCCGCGAACTGGCCGAGGCCATCCAGCGCGTCGTCGTCGCCCAGGGCGGCAAGCCGCCGCGTATCTCTGCCTTCCCCTGGTGGCTGCTGACTCTCGCTTCGCCCTTCGTCACGACCTTCAAGGAGATGCGCGAGATGCGCTATCTGTGGCGCCAGCCAGTGCGCATGGACAACAGCCGCCTCGTCGCCGCCCTGGGCCGCGAGCCGCACACGCCGCTGGATGAAGCCGTCGAAGCGTCGCTGCGCGGCCTGGGCTGCCTGCCTGCCCATTGCGCCCGCAAGGGCACAGGCCAGCCGTAACATGCCTTCCAGCTCATTCGCCGGGACCACACCATGACCTATTGCGTCGCCATGCGCCTGCGTGCGGGCCTGCTGTTCGCCTCCGACACCCGCACCAACGCCGGCGTCGACCACATCGCCAGCTTTCGCAAGATGTACCAGTTCCAGATCCCGCACCAGCGCGAGATCGTCATCCTGACCGCAGGCAACCTGGCGACGACGCAATCCGTCATCTCCGTGCTGAACCAGCGCCTGCATGGCGACGGCGAACACCTGCTCAACGTGCCCACCCTGTACGACGCGGCCGTGCTGCTGGGCCGCACGCTCAAGGAGATCGTCAACCGCGACAGCGACAACCAGCACAACGGCGTGGACTTCGGCGCCAACATGCTGCTGGGCGGCCAGATCAAGGGTGAAGGCCCGCGCCTCTTCCACGTCTACCCGCAGGGCAACTTCATCGAGGCCACCGAGGACACGCCCTACTTCCAGATCGGCGAGAGCAAATACGGCAAGCCCATCATCGACCGCGTCATCCGCTACGACACGACGGCGCTGGACGAAGCCGCCAAGTGCACCCTCGTCAGCTTCGACTCGACCATCCAGTCCAATCTGTCGGTCGGCCTGCCCATCGACATGATCATGCTGCGCGCCAACCAGTTCGAGCAGGCCATGAAGCCGCCCAACCGCATCGGCCGCGACGACCCGTATTTCCAGGCGCTGCGCACGGGCTGGAGTGCCGGGCTCAGGAAAGTCTTTGACGACCTGCCCAACGAACCCTGGTTCGACGGCTGAGAACTCGTCGCGCCAGCCATCTCGGCGCGCGAAGGTTGACAACGGTGTCCCACTCATTCGCGGCTGTCGAGTCCTTTGACAGTGCGACGACGGGTCAAAAGTCAACCGCAGCAAATTCAGCAACTTAGGGGGCATGGCCCGATAAATGCTCATTTCTCATCGCGAAGCCAACGCTTCGCGTGAGAGGTGACATATGAAGAAGACTTCCTGGGGCATCCAACCGCAGTGGCTTCTCGCCCTGCTCTTCCCAGCCGGCCTGGCCGCCGCAGCGCCACTGCCGGTCTACTCGCCGACCTACCCCTCTCCCAACTCCGCCTGTGCCACCTTTGGCAACGTCGTCTCCTGCTCCACGACGGTGCTGGATCACCTGGCCGCCAAGGGCTACGCGGGCTTCAACGGCCCCTACAGCTTTGCCGCCAGCCAGGGCGCGCTGATCGACACCATCGTCGTCACCGCCAACAACGGCAACATCCTGAACAACGGCGACCAACTCATGCCGTCGGAGGATGGCTTCTCGACGAACAACGGCGGCACCAAGAAGTATTTCTTCACCGGCGACGGCAACGACCCGGCGAACAACGGCGGCCTGGCGGGTGATACGCCCTTCAGCTGGGACACCGGCCTGAGCACCCTCAACCAGAAGTTGACCTTCGGCGGGGCCTATCACGAGATGGCCATCGCCTTCGACTTCAACAACCCGCAGAACGACGCCTCCAGCATTCCCATCTGGGTGTTGGTCACGGTGCGCGACACCGACGGCAACCTGGGCAACAAATACTTCGAGACCCAGGCGCTGGACCCCAACAACATCTTCAAGGACCCGTTGCTGTACTCGTCGGACAAGACCTTCGACGGCAGCGCCATCACGACGCCCGGCGCCGCCGACTTCGCGCTGACCGTTGGCGCGATCTGCGTCGTCAACGCCACGGTCTCCTACCCCTCGCCGGATGGCAGCAACTGCCCGAACGGCGGCGACCTCGTCAAGACCAATCGCGCCTCCAACGAGGTCGAATTCATCAACTACCTGCCCACGCTGGATCTGCGGGGCCTGGAGAACCAGGGTTACGACACGATGTCGGTCCAGGTCTGGATGGGCTGCTTCAACACCGGGGTCAGGGGCTCGGGCCCGGCCTTGGAGAACGGCGGATCCGTCGGCCCCTGCGACACCGGTGGCTTTGGCGACATCTTCCTGCTGGCCGGCGCTGAATTGCCGGGCCGCCTGCCCGAGCCCGGCACCCTGGGCCTCACCGGCCTGGCCCTGCTTGGCCTGCTGAAGCGTCGTCGCTAGACCGGACCGAGCACCCGCATCGAGTAGTCGACCGCCCTGACATCCTTGGTCAGGCGGCCGATGGAGATGCGGTCCACGCCGGTCGCGGCAATCCAGCGCAGCTGATCCAATGCGACACCGCCCGAGACCTCCAGCAGCGCTTGAGCCGAATACGCGGCATTCACCGCCACGGCCTCGCGCATCTGCGCTTCGCTGAAGTTGTCCAGCAGCACGCTGACGGCGCCGGCGTCCAGTGCCTCATGCAATTGCGCGATGGTTTCGACTTCGATCTGGATGTCCACACCCGCATTCAGCCCCTGCGCTGCACGCAAGGCAGCGCCCACGCCACCCGCTGCGGCGATGTGGTTTTCCTTGATAAGGATGCCGGCATAAAGCGCCAGCCGCTGGTTCTGCCCGCCGCCGACGCGCACCGCGTACTTCTGCGCCAGGCGCAGGCCGGGGATGGTCTTGCGTGTGTCCAGGATGGCGCAGCCGCGCGGGTTGGTGCTGGCGCCGGCCACGGCATCAACATGCGCGCGCGTGATCGTCGCCGTGCCAGACAGCAGCTGCAGGAAATTCAGCGCCGGCCGCTCGGCGCTCAGCAGCGCACGGCCATCGGCCTCGATGCGGCAGGCGATGCTGTCCGCCACCATCACGGCGCCTTCCTCGTACAGCCATTCAATGCGCGCCGTTGCATCCAGTGCGGCAAACACACCGTCGAACCAGTCGCGGCCACACAGCACCGCGGCCTCGCGCACGCGCACCTGGGCGGCCACGCGCTTGGCCAAGGGCACGAGCAGCGCCGTCCAGTCGCATTTGCCGATGTCCTCGGCCAATGCCTCGTGGATGTTGCGTGAGCGCGCCTGCGCCAAAGTCTCTTCGGTGGAGAACATCGTCACTCCGCCGGGCCGATGGTCAGCATGATCTCGCCCAGGCCTTCGATGCGCCCGACGATGACGTCACCCGCCACCACGGCGCCCACGCCGGCCGGCGTGCCGGTGTAGATCAGGTCGCCCGGATGCAGGTGGTAGAGGTGGCTCAGGTTGGAGACGATCTCCGCCTGGTTCCAGATCATGTCGGCCAGGTCGCCATGCTGCTTCTCGACGCTATTGACAGCCAGCGTGATGGCGCCCTTGTCGAGCGCGCCCAGTTCGCTCTTGCGCACGATGTCGCCGAGGATGGCGGATTGGTCAAAGCCCTTGGCGGTGTCCCAAGGCCTGCCCGCCGCCTTGGCCACCGCCTGCAGGTCGCGGCGCGTCATGTCCAGACCCGCGGCATAGCCCCAGATGGCGGCGACGGCCGCTTCGGGCGTGACCTTGAACACCGGCGCGCCGATGGCCAGCACCAGTTCCATCTCGTAGTGGTAGTTCCTGGTCTCGGTCGGATAGGGCACCGTCGAGCCCGAGGGCGTCAGTGCCGTGGCCGGCTTGGTGAAGTAGAAGGGCGGCTCGCGCGTCGGGTCGGCACCCATCTCGCGGGCATGATCGGCATAGTTGCGGCCGACGCAGAAGATGCGGCTGACCGCGTAACGGGCATCCGTGCCGCGCACGGCGGCACTGGGGATCTCGGCTGGAGGAAAGACGAAATTGCTCATGGCATGGCTTCGACATTGCAGGAACAGCGTGCAGCATACTGGCCTGCCCATCGCACTGCTGCTGCTCGCACTGATGACCGGCTGCGCGACCCGCTCGGCCGTGGCGCCGGTCGGCATCGAGCGTGACGGCCCGCTGCCCAATCCGCCGTCCGACCTCGCCAAGGTGCCCGACGCCGCGCCGCGCATCGAGCCCGTGCGCAGCGGCGGCCCCAACAAGCCCTATGAGGTGCAGGGCGAGCGCTACGAACCCATCACCGGCGACAGCCCTTATGCCGACCGCGGCCTGGCCTCCTGGTACGGCCGCAAGTTCCACGGCCGGCCCACCGCCAGCGGCGAGGTCTACAACATGTATGCGATGACGGCGGCTCATCCGACGCTGCCCATCCCCAGCTATGCCCGCGTGCGCAACCCGGCCAACGGCCGCGAGGTCATCGTGCGCATCAACGACCGCGGCCCCTTCCACAAGGGCCGCATCGTCGACCTCAGCTACACGGCCGCCCTCAAGCTCGACCTGCTGCGCGGCGTGGCGCCGGTGGAGGTGCGGCGCATCACCTATGCCGAGATCCGCGCCGGCACCTTCCAGAAGCCGGCGGGCGAACCGACGCCTGTCTTTGTGCCCGACACGCCGCCCGGCGCGCCGCAGCGCGAGACAACCGGCACCGTGGCGGGCACCGGCCCGAGCGCCTGGTTGCAGTTCGGCGCCTTCGCCAAGCTGGACGGCGCTGAAAGCCTACGCCAGCGCATTGCCGAGGCCGACCTGACGCTGCTGCCGCTGCTGACCATCGTCCGCGAGGGCGGCGTGCACCGGCTGCGCGCCGGGCCCTTCCCGAGCGCCGACGAGGCGCGTGCCACCGCCATTCGGCTGCGCGACGAGAGCGGCGTTGAATCGACGCTGGTCGAGAAGCGCTAGCGGCCTCCAGCCACATCCAGCAAGGTGCCGACCGTGTAGCTGGCCGCATCGCTCAGCAGCCAGACGATGGCCTCGGCGATCTCCTCGGGCCGGCCCAGGCGCTGGATCGGAATGGTCGACACAGCGCTACTCGCGTCCATGCCGCTGGCCGCATGGATGTCGGTCTCGATGATGCCGGGCCGCACGCCATTGACGCGGATGCCCTCGCTGATCAGTTCGCGCCCCAGGCCTTTGGTCAGGGTGTCGATGGCGCCCTTGGTTGCGGCATAGTCCACATAGATGCCCGCCGAGCCGAACTCGGCCGCGCGCGAGCTGAGGTTGACGATCGCCCCGCCTGCGCCGCCCTGCCGGGTGCTCATGCGCCGCGCGGCCTGCTGGCAGCACAGCAGCGTGCCGATCACGTTGACGTCGAAGAGGCGGCGCCACCGCTCGGTCGTCATCGCCTCCAGCCGCGCCGCCGGCGCCACGATGCCGGCGTTGTTGACCAGGCCTGCCAGCCGGCCACCGGCCGCGTCCAGTTGCTCGAACATGGCCGCCACCTGAACTTCGTCGGCCACGTCGGCCTGCAGGGTCAGCGCGCGCCGGCCGAGTCCGTGCAATCTGGCCGCGAGCTTGTCCGCAGCGAGGCTATCCTGGGCATAGTTGATGGCCACGTCCCAGCCGGCCTCGGCGCAACGCAGCGCCGTCGCGCTTCCAATGCCACGCGAGCCTCCGGTGATCAGTACCCAAGCCGACATGGCCGGCATTGTGGCGTTGTCGGAGAAGATGCGCGTCCGGGGACTGTGAACGCTACGGCAATAGGCTGAGTTGTGACCAGAAAGGCTGCGAGCAAGGCGCAAACCGGAGCGGGGTGGGGTACCCGGCGAGGATTTGCAACGCGGCGCGCGGCCTTTCTGGTCACAACCCTGCGGGAAGGCTCGCCGCCAGGGGCCACTCGGCGTTGCACCACTTGCCCGCACATGAGTGCGGGCGGCGTGCTGCGCCTTGCTTGGCCCCTGGCGGCGAGCCTTCTCAGCCCATTGCCGTAGCGTTCACAGGCCCACCTCGCTGCATGGAATTCCTCGACGTCCCGACGGTCCTCAAGGTCAGCGCCCTCTTCAATCTGATGGCGGCCCTGGCCTGGCTGACGCTCGCGCAGACCTTTCGCATCGCGCCGCGCGCCGGCCGGCTGATGGCGGCGGCTCATCTGGTGCGCATCGCCTCCCAGGGCTGCGGCGACTGCATGGCCGGCTGGCCCGGCCTGCTGCGCCAGGCGATTCCCGAGTTCGGCCTGCTGGCCTGTGCCGTGCTGCTGCTGATGGCGCTGCGCCGCATGCTGCGCAGCCGCCAGCGCCCGCGCGACATCAGCTGGATAGGCGGCCTCGGTGCCATCGGCATCGCGCTGGGCCTGGCCAGCGGCTCGGGCCTGGCGCCGCAGGTGGCCAGCACTTTCAGCGTGGCGCTGCTGGCCCTGCTGTCCGTGCGCGAGGTCGTGCGTGGCATCGGCAACCAGCTGTCGCGCGTCGTCACCGCATGCACCACCCTGCCCTTCGCCGCAATGGCAGCCGTGACGCTGACGCACGCCGCGGAGCTGCTGCTCGTGCCGGGCTGGGATGACCACATCCTCAATGGCGAACTGCCGTCGCCGGCGCGCGCGGCGCTGTGGTTCGTCGTCACCGCCGCCATCACCCTCAGCCTGATCGCGCTGATGATCTGGCGCCTCATCACGCGCATTCAGCACCTGACCTACCGCGACCCGCTGACCGGCGCCCTCAATCGCCGCGCCTTCGAGCAGGCGCTCGGCGAGGCCCAGGCCCAGCTGCAACGCGGCCGCGGCTTCGCGCTGGCCATGATCGACATCGACCACTTCAAGCGCGTCAACGACCAGCACGGCCATCAGGCCGGTGACGCGGCCCTGCAGCATTGCGTGCGCGTCTGGCAGGCCTGCCTGCGCGAGGTGGACTGCCTGGGGCGCCTGGGCGGCGAGGAGTTCTGCGCGCTGCTGCCGCTGGCCGGCCTCGCTGATCTCGCCACCGCCGCCAGCGTGGCCGAGCGCCTGCGCCACAGCCTGGCCGCCCAGCCGCTGCGCTGGAAAGACGTGGAGCTGCCGTTGTCGGCCAGCTTCGGCGTGGCCCTGCCGGTGGCCGACGACCCGCGGGGCGAAGTCGGCATGGCGCGCGCCGACGGCGAGCTCTACCGCGCCAAGGCCGAGGGCCGCAACCGCGTCTGCGTGGCAACGCACCTCGGCGGGATCGCCACGGCATGATCACGCCAGCGCAGACCCAGACGCTGCTGGCCAGCATCATCTTCGTCGCGGCGGCGGCGACCCTGGTGTGGATGGCACTGGCCCTGGTCGCGCGCATCGCGCCGCGGGCCTCGCTGGCGATGGCCGGAGCGAACGCAGCCGCCGCCGGTTCGCTGACCCTGCATGTGCTGCGAGGTGTGCTGCCCGACGCCCTGACCTACTGGCCCGGCGACGTGCTCGCCATCGCCTCCTTCGCGCTGCTCGGCGCGGCGGTGCCGGGCATCACGACGCGGGCGCTGAACTGGAAGCCCGGCGCCGCCGCCGTGGCTGCCACGGCGCTGCTGCTGCTGGCGCTGCCCTATGAAGGCGACCTGCGCTGGCAGGCCCGCATCGTCAACGGTGCCGGCGCCGCGCTGACGCTGGTGGCCGGCGTTGTCGCCTGGCGCAGCCTGGCGCGCTCGGCCGGCGGCCGGCGCACGCCCGCGCCGCTGGCCCTGCCCCTGTTCCTCATCGCGGCGCTGATGGCGGCGCGCGGCCTGGAGACCTTCGTCAACCCCGGCCGCACACCCGACCTGCGCATGCCCACCGGGTTCAACATCGCCTTTCTGTGGACGGCCCTGGTGCTGGCCTTGCTGCAGAACGCGACGCTGGCCTTCCTGGTGCTGATGCGGTTGATCACGCGCATCGAGCGCCTGCTGGAGCGCGACCCGCTGACCGACACGCTGAACCGCGGCGCCTTCGACCGGGCCCTGGAGCGCGCCCACGCCTGGCTGGCGCGCGGCCGCGGCTATGCCCTGGTCATGATCGACATGGACCGCTTCAAGCAGCTCAACGACACACTGGGCCACGCCGCCGGCGACGCGGCCTTGCGCCTGATGGTCAAGGAGCTGCAGCCCTGCGTGCGCGAGGTGGACCGCTTCGGCCGCCTGGGTGGCGAGGAATTCTGCGTGCTGCTGCCCGACACCGACATCGCCGGCGCGGCGCTGGTGGCCGAGCGCATGCGCTGGCTGGTCAATATGGCGCCACTGCGGTGGCTGGAGCAGGACTGGTCGCTCAGCGCCAGCTTCGGCATCGCCGAAGCCGAACGCGCCGATGCCAGTGGCGGCGCGGTGCTGGCGCGCGCCGATGCGGCGCTTTACCGGGCCAAGGGCCAGGGCCGCAACGTCGTGCAGGCCTGAACGGCAGGCCGCCCCTTGCGGCGGCGCACAGGCATAAACTCGATGCAAACAAGCCCAATGGAATCGAGTGATCGATGACAGCAGCCGGGGGCAGGAGACAGGGAACCGCCATGCGCTTGCGGGTCGCGGGCGCAGCGCAGCTGTTGGTGCTGGCCGCCGGCCTGGCGGCTGCCACCGGGGTCGCGGCGAGTTCCTCCAGCGTCGCCGACCTCGACATCGGCGAACTCGTGCAGGTGCGGCTGTCGCCCTTCGATGTCGCCGCCAACCTCGACCGCGGCTATCGCGCCGCCCACGCCGTGTCCGCCTCGCGCTTCGACGCGCCGATCCACGACCTGCCGTTCGCCATCCAGGCCTTCAACGAGCAATTCATCCGCGACCAGAAGCCGCAAGGCCTGTTCGACGTGGCCCGCTATTCGCCGGGCGTGACCTACCGGAGCAACGACTTCAATGAGGGCAATGCCAACCTGGCGATCCGCGGCTTTGCGGTGAGCCAGGTGCCTGGCGCCTACCAGGTGCTGCGCGACGGCTTCGTCGGCCCGTCGATCTTCGACCTCACCAGCGCCTCTCGCATCGAGATCGTCAAGGGGCCGTCCTCTTTCCTGTACGGCCAGGTGGCGCCCGGCGGCATCGTCAACGTGATCACGAAGAGCCCGCGGCCCCAGCCCTTCGCCGAGGTCGAGGTGGGCGCCGGCAGCTACGGCCGTTACCGGCTCGACGCCGACATGGGCACGCCGCTGCGGCCCGACCTGCTGCTGCGTGTCGCAGCCTCGTTCGACCAGGACATCCACTACTGGCGGCCCTACGACGCGCATGCCACCACCCTGGCACCTTCGCTGCGCTGGACACCGGACCGCCGCGTCAGCGTGACCCTCAAGGCCGAGCAGTACAGCAAGCGCGAAGCCCCGCAGCTGATGCAAAAGCCCGGCTACGGCAGGCAGGCAGGCCTCGTGCCGACCGCGGCCGACCCGAATCGCGCCGGCGTCGACGTGCCCGGGTTGCCAGACGACTGGAACAGCATGTCCGACGTCGACTACCGCCGCAGCGACAGCACGGGCGCCAGCGGCTGGGTCGATGTCGAGGCGAGCGACCACTGGCATCTGCGCGCCGGCTACTCACGCCTGCGCTTCGCCATCGATGCGCTGTTCTCCGGCAACCTCGGCATGTCCGACAACCAGACGTTTCTGCAGGGCCGCCGCCTGCGTCGCCAGACCTACACCAACCAGGCCGAGACGCTGACCGCCGACGGCGTCGGCGTGTACCGCTTCGACCGTGCCAGCCTGCGGTTGCTGCTCGGCGCGCAGTCGCTCAGGCGGCGCTTCGACAACACGGCGGCGCAGGCGCCCAACGACCCAGCCCTGGGCAGCCGCCCCATCGCCTCGCCCCTGCCGCTGTGGGACCTGCGCGACCCATCGACCTGGAACCGCCAGGTGGACATCCCGCTGTCGGCGTTGACCGAGAACCGCGCCGACCGCAGCCTGCACCAGACGGACCGCTCGGCCTATGCCGGCGCCACGCTCGGGCTGCTTGACGACGACCTGCTGCTGCTGGCCGGCCTGCGCTACACCGCCGCGCGTGCCCGGGTCGACGACCGGATCACCGCCACGTCGCAGCCCTTCTCCACGCATGAGCTGACGCCGCAATACGGCGCCCTGCTGCGCCTGGCGCCCGAGTGGTCGCTGTTCGCCTCGTTCGCACGCTCCTTCGTGCCCGTCGCGCAGGTGCTGAACCGGCCCGACGACACGCACGCACCCGCCCTGCCGACGCGCGGCAGCGGCTGGGACCTGGGCGTCAAGGCGGAGCTGCTGAACGGCCGCGCCACGGCCACGCTGACCGCCTTCGACCTGCGCAACCGCAACGCCGTCAACGACCTGGCGCAGACCGACAGCTCGGGCAACGTCGTCATCTACAACGTCCAGAGCGGCCAGCAGCGCTCGCGCGGCATCGAGTTCGATGCCACCTTGCTGCCGGCCGCGGGCTGGCAGATCTACCTGGCCTACAGCCGCACCGCCGCCCGCATCCTGGAGTACAGCGGCAACGACGCGGCCCTGCTGTCGCGCGATCCGGCGACGCTGAATGCCGCCGAGCGCATCAACTACAAGAGCGCCCAACTGCTGCACGGCGCGCGGCTGCAGATGAGCGCACCGCATCTGTTCAACCTCTGGGCGCGGCATGATTTCTCTGGCGGGCTCTACCTGGCCGGCGGGGCCCACGTCGTGCGGGACCAGACGCTGTTGCCCGAGGGCCCGGCGGCGGCGCGGCAGAGCTATGCGCTGATCGACGCCCTGGCGGGCTACGCGTGGCTGGACGGCGGGCGCCGCATGTCGATCGAGCTGTCCGGCAAGAACCTGCTCGACCGGCACTACCACCCCTCGCAGAGCACGCGTTCGCGGCCCCGGGAGTGGCTGCTGGCTTTGAAAGCGGCCTGGTGAGGGCCGCCGTGCGTTTCGGACGCTCCGTCGCGCTGGCGGCCCTGGCCTGCGTGCTGGGGCCGCTGGCCGGCGCGCAGGCGCCGCTGGTCGAGCGGCAGTCCCGGGTCGAGGCCGCGTTCATGCGCAACTTCGCCCGCTACGTCACCTGGCCGTCGCGGGCCTTTGCCGACGGCACCATGCCCTGGAACGTCTGCACCGTTGACGAGAACCACTTCGACGCCTCCTTGGAGCAGACCTTCCAGGGCCGGCTCGAACAGGGCCGGCCGTTCACCGTCAGGCGCGCCGTGTCGCCCGAGGCACTCGCCAGCTGCCACATCGTCTTCGTCGGCGCCATCAGTTCGTCGGCGCGGCGTGCGGCACTGGCGCAGCTGAGCGGCCTGCCGGTCCTGACCGTGGGCAATGCGCCGGAATTCCTCAGCGAGGGCGGCGTCGTGCGCCTGCTGCCCGGCGAGCACATCGAGATGAGCATCAATCTCGACCAGGCACGCCGGGCCTCGCTGGGCATCCCGGCAAAGCTGCTCGAGGTGTCCAGTGAAGTGGTCGAGCACGGCAGCCTGCGGAGGCTGAGGTGAACGCCGCGCGACCGCGCCGCATCCGCAGCGTGCTGATGCTGTCGCTGCTGGTGGCGGCGGTGCTGGTATTCGCCGCGGGCGCGGCCGGCCTGGTACTGGTGCAGCGCCTGACCCTCGAACAGCGCGCCCGCGCCCAGGTCGAACCCATGGCGCAATTGATCGCTGTCGGTGCCGAGGCGGCGGTCGCCTTCGGTGACGCGCGGCGCGCGCAGGAGATCCTGGACTCGCTGCGCCCCAACCCGCTGGTGCTGTCGGCCGAGTTGCGCCTGGCCGACGGGCGGCTGCTCGCGCAGCTG
>NZ_JBFULE010000065.1:0-15361 GCF_056400485.1 Roseateles sp. P5_B10 | reverse complement strand
GAAGAAGGCCGAGCCTTTCCGTCTGTGAAACGCCTGTGATTCGCCGCCGATCGTTTCGAATCGTCAGCCAACGAGGCGCCCTGCGGGGCGCCTTTTGTTTTTCCGGCGCGGCCGACCTAATGTTGAAAGTCACCGGACTTTCCAAGGAGCCACGCCGTGAAGATCCTCATCGCCACCCTGACCTGCCTGGCCGGCACCGTTGCCCTCGCAGATGACGCTGACGTGCACAAGGCCCGTTCCGAATTGCGCACCGGCTGCGCGCAAAGCTACGCCAGTTTCAGCGCCCATCACCCAGCCGGCAATGCGCCTGAGTACCGCGGCGACAAATACCCCGGCGACTCCCAGTACTACGGTGACGCCAAGCCCTGCACCGAGGAGCAGCTGGCGGCCTATCTCGACAAGGCCGACCCTGCCCTCGTCATGCGCGCCTACCCTTCCGCCGCCGGCCGCCCCAAGGCCAAGAAGCCGGCCACAGCGCCTTCCGCGCCCAAGGGCTGAGTCGATGCAAAGGCGCCTTCGGGCGCCTTTTGATTGGTGCAGTGCGGCGTGCATTTGCTTGCACTTAGGCGTAGCCTTGGGCTCACCTTGAGCAGCAAGGAGGTCCGCCATGAGAACCCTCGCAGTCACCATTGCGTCTCTGGTCACCGCGCTGCCGGCCTTCGCGGCCGACACACCGGCCAGCCACGCCCAGGCCGTGTTGCACGATGGTTGCGCCCAGGCCTATGCCAGCCACGTCGCCACCTACTACGCCGCCGGCGCGGTGGCGCCGACCTTCACCGGCGAACGCCCCAAGGGCGACCACCGGTACTACAACGACGCCAAGCCCTGCGACGAAGCGCAGTTCGCGTCCTATCTGGAAAAGGCCGACCCGGCCACGGTGACGATGGCCTATCCCACCGCTGCCGGCAAGGCCAAGCCCAAGAAGGCCAACGCCGTCACGACGGCGGCGGTGCCCAAGTCGAAGTGAGTCCAGCCGGAGCGCGCGCCTTGCGGGCCGAGCGCCGGGCCGCTCCCTAGCCGGCCCGCGTAAGGCGATGTGCTTGCTGGTCAATCCGGCAAGCATCGCCGTCACCTCGGGGGACCGGCCAAGGTATGCCCTTGGACGAGGGGCTCAGGCTTCCCAGGGCATCATCAGCGCCAGCATCAGCAGCTTCTCGAACTCCGGCGCAAAGTTGGCGATGATGGCCTCGGGGTCGGGGCACAGGCCGGTGTCGGTGATGAGGCCGAACTGCACGCGGCCGGCGTAGGTCAGGATGCTGACGCCCATGCCGATGTCGCCCGACTGCGGCACCCAGAACATCACCTTCTCCACCGTCGAGCCGCAGAACTTGAGCGCCTCGGCCGGGCCCGGCACATTGGTCATCACCGCCGTCGCCTTCTTGGCGAAGAGGTTGAGCATCGCGTGCTGCACGGGCTTGATCAGCAGGCCGGCGACAGACAGCAGGCCGAAGGCCATCACCGGCTGGAAGCTGCCCTTGAGCTCGCTCATGCGCGCGCGTACCGCGAACAGCCGCTCGATGGGATTGGCGATGCCGATGGGCAGCACCAGCGGCACCAGGCCGAAGCGGTTGCCGAGTTGCCAGGCCTGCTCCAGCGGGCGCAGATTGACCGGCACCATGGCGCGGATCTCCTTGCCCGCCGGGTCGTCGCCCTTGTCCGCCAGGTAGCGGCCGATGGCGCCGGCCGCGCAGGCCAGCAGCACGTCGTTGATGGACGCGCCCAGGGCCTTGCCGACCGCCTTGACCTCGTCCAGCGCCAGGCTGTCATCCCAAGCCACGGTCTTCTTCGAACCGGGCTTGCCCTTGAGGCGCGTCGGCGAATCGTCGGGCATCAGCGCAAAGGCGGCCACGTCGGACACGGCCTGGTAGCCCATGCGGGCCATCTCCAGCGACGAGTCCATCGGCGTGTCGCCACGCATGGCCAGGTCCACGCCCTTGGCCACGCCCTTGCCCGTCATGCCGATGGCCTTGACGGTCAGGTTGCTCAACGGTCGCAGGAAGGCGTCGAGCAGCCAGTCCGCCTCGCCGGGCTCCTCAACATCTTTTGTCGCGCGCTTGGGCGGCGCCTTGCCGCCATCGGTGATGGACAGCATGACGGCGATCAGCGCGATGCCGTCGGCAATGCAGTGGTGGATGCGGGCAATCAGTGCGCTCGTGCCGTCGCCYATGTCCTCGATGAGCTGGAACTGCCACAGCGGGTGGGCCGGGTCCAGCGCCTCAGAGCACAGCTCGGCGACGCGCTCGCGCAGCACCTCGTCACGGCTCTGGCCGCGCAGGGGCAGCGGCACCTCGGCGACAACGTGGCGGGCGATGTCGAAATCCTTGTCGGCCACCCACTGGGCGCCCAGCAAGGCGTCCTCGACGACCTTTTGCCGAAAGCGCGGGTACTGCAGCAGCCGTTCGGCCACGCGTTCGCGCAGCGCGGCCAGCGTGATGCCGGGGCGGATGGACCAGACCCCGACGATCATCATCAGGTTGGCCTCGGTGTCCATGCGCAGCCAGGCGGTATCCACCTTGGACATACGTTCGCTGCTGGGGCCCATGCGTCTCCTCGGATTCGTTATTGGCCGGGCCTAAACTCGGCGGCCCGTCGGTCGATTGTCATGAGAATCGACGCCCCAATCAGCCTGGAGAACCCCCGTGAGCCTGAAAGACCAATTCGAAGCCGCTGTCGCCGACTCCAAGAACCTGGCCGAGCGGCCGGACAACATGACGCTGCTGAAGCTCTATGCGCTCTACAAGCAAGGCAGCGCCGGCGACGTCGACGGCAAGCGCCCCGGCTTCACCGACATGGTCGGTCGTGCCAAGTGGGACGCATGGAACGAGCTCAAGGGCACGAGCACCGATGACGCGATGCAGCAGTACATCGACCTCATCGAATCCCTGAAGTAAACCGGCGCCGTCGGCGCCCAAGAACCGGCTGGGCCTGTGCTCAAGCCGGTTTCTTTTTGGCCGGTGCCTTCTTCTTGCCGGCCGCCAGCAGCGCATCGAGTTCCTTCTCGATCTCGCCCTCGATCGTCTTCTTGAAGGCGCCGAGCAGGAAGCCAAGCTGGGCCACCAGGTCGAAGTGGTCGGCCGCCACGGTCAGCTCGCCCTTGACGCCGGAGCGCGTGAACTCCACGGTGTCGCCGTCGTCACCCTCATGCACCGTGCATTCCATGTCGAACTTCTCTTCGACCTGCTCGGCCCATTTCCAGGCAATCTCGCGGGCCTTCTTCAGGCCCAGGTCGTGGTCTCGGTGAATGCGGATCTCGGCCATCAGCGGCTCTCCGTTGTCTCGTGCACCCCACTCTAAGCGAGAAGGGCGGTGCCACTGCCGTGGGCGCATTTGCCTCCATACTTAGGCGCAGAAAAGCCTGGCGCAAAGCCAGCCGAAGCCCAGGGAGGATCCATGCGCCTTGTCGACCCCGACCCGCTCTGCCTCGACCCGCTCATGGAGGGGCTGACGCATTTCCGTGCGCCCGAGCCCGACCATGAACAGGCTGTCTACTGGTTCCGCGTCGCCGCCGACGCGGGCGACGCCGAGGGACTGGCCATGTTCGCGCTCTGCCAGCTTGAGGGCCTGGGCTTGCCGCGGGACCCGGTGCAGGCCCGTGAGCGCCTGGAGCGCGCCTCCAGCGAGGGCAGCCTGACTGCCAAATTCCATCTAGGCCGCATCCTCGTCGCCGGCTGGGGTGGCGACCCCGATGCACCGCGCGGCGTGGCGCTTTACACCGTCGCCGCATCCCAAGGCCATGCCGATGCCACCTTCAACCTGGCCGCCTGCCTGGAGTCAGGATGGGGCTGCCAGCCCGACCGGCTGGCCGCCAAGGCCCTCTACATGCGCGCCCGCGCCATGGGCAGCCGGCTGAAGGCCCCAGGCCTGCGCATCCGCGAGCGCGAGCTGGAGGCGGTGCGCGAACTCGCGCGTCGCATGGAGCACGGCGGCGAACTTGCGCGCGCCATCGAGGAGCGCCAGCACGAGATCATGCTGATTCACGAGCTCGCGCAGACTCCGGCACGCAAAGCCATGCTGAGCGCAAGGCAGCGCCGCCGGCTGCTGCACGTCGCCAGCGCCACGGCCATCATCGCGGGCCTCGCCGCGGTCCTGGCCGGCCTGTTCGGCCTGTTCGGCTGGCGCAACAGCCACCCGCTGGCGCATGATTCCGGCCCCACCTCCATCGCATGAACATGCGCAGCAGCCTGCCGCTCAATACCACTTGATTGAGGTCTTCGCGTTGGGGCCACACCTGCGACGAACTGTCCGTCGCCAGTCCGGTGCGTTGGCACACACCGCCTATTTAGCGATCAAGCGGCAGTTGCTCGCACCAACGGCTGCCTCGGATGCAGCCTCGCCATCGTCAGCGCATCCACGTAGACGCCATCACGCAGCGCATAGGCCCTGAGCCGCCCTTCGTGCTCGAAACCGTGGCGCTCGTACAGCCGGATCGCGCGCTCGTTGTCCTGGTAGACCGTCAGCTCCACGCGCAGAACCTGCGCCCAGTTGTCGGCGTAGTCCAGCAGCGCAGTCATCAAGGCACCGCCGATGCCCTGCCCCTGCGCCGCGGCCGACACCGAGATGCCCAGCGCCATTGCGTGGCGGCGGCGCACTTGGGCGCCGACCGGGTGCAGGCCGGCRCTGCCGAGCAGCTTGCCGTCACGTTCGGCCAACAGGAACAGCTCGGGCGAGCCAGCGGCGGGTGGCGTGCTCAGGCGCTGTTGCCACAGTTCTGCATTGGCGTAGGGCAGCTGCAGCAGGCCAGGAAAGATGTCCGGCTCGGCCAGATGCTCGGCAACCGCAGCGGCATCACTGGGCCGGACGCGTCGCAGGATCAGTGTCATAAGTGCCTCCCTCAAGGCTCTTCAATGTAGCCCGACGCTCCTCGCGCGCGAGCGGCTTCAGCCGCTCGACGGCCGCGTGAAACTTCACCCAGTCACGACCCTCGCGCTCGAACAGGCGCGTGAAGGCCGGCACCAGTTCGTCATAGGCAGACAGGATCGCGAAGCTGGCGTTGTTGGCACGCTGGAACCAGGCTTCGTAGCCCGGCGCCTCCTTGGGGGCACGCTCACGCAACTCGGCCATGACGGCGGCTTTGGCTTCGGCACGCGACTCGGCCGGGCCGGCGTAAACCGCTTTGAGCTTCTCCCGCCCTTCGCGCGCCAGCGCCAGGAAGCGCGCCCGCCGCGCCCGCCCGGCCTCGAAGGCAGCCAGGGCCTCGGGCTTGGCCGCCAGCCATTCGCGGGCACCGAGCATCTCGACGGCGGTGGCATAGGCCTCGTTGAAGCCGGTGTCATCGCTGGTGTAGACGCGCTGGTGGGTCAGCTCGTGAAAGACCATGGCCGCCAGTTCGCCCTCGGGGTAGCGGATGAAGGTGTTCAGCAGCGGGTCGCCGCCGAACCAGCGGCTCCAGCCCAGCGTCGAATAGGCAGGAATGGGCTGCACCTGCACCTCCCAGCCCTCGGCCTTCAGCTCGTCGGCGTGGCGTTGCGCGGCATCGCGGTCGAACCAGCCCTGGTAGCCGGCGCAGCCCATGATGGGGTAGCACCAGGTCTTGAGCTGGAAGCCGAACTCGGGCGCGGCGACGATGTTCCAGACGACGGCCGGCCGCTTGAGGTCGGCATAGCGGCGGTAKCTGTTGTTGTCGGGCAGGGCCAGGCGCGCGGTGGCGAAGTCGCGCATCTGCTGCGTCAGCTTCAGGCGCTCGGCCAGCTCGGGTGGGGTGGCCGGGTCGGCCAGCCAGTCGCTGACCGGCCTGGCCGCACGAACGATGCCCAGATGGCCGCCGGCGGCCTGGCCCCAATGGCCCACGGCGCCGCAGCCACTCAGGGATAGCGCAGCGACGGCGACGAGTAAAGCGCGTGGAGAGATCAAGCGAGATCGCGGTGCAAGCGGAGCCGCGATTGTCACCACCCGCTTCGCCACGCAGGTAACCGTCAGCGCAGCACCACCGTGAGCACGGTGCCCGCGGGCACTCGCACGCCGCGGCGCTGGTAGCGCGTTGCGCCGGCCGGCACCTGATCGTCCAGGTAGGTGTGCCCGGTGCGGCCGAAGCGCGTCAGTCCGCTGATGGGCGCAGCCTTGCGGCTGGTGGCCTGCTGCGCGGTGTCGGTGCCCATCAGCCACAGCCCTTCCCACTGCACCTGGGGGAAGCCGTAGCCCCAGGGCGCATGGCGCTGCGGCATGCCGCCGAACACGCTGCTGCCAAGGCGCTCCCACTCGTCGGCCAGGCCCTCGCTGCCGGCGCGCCGCAGCAGCGTGTCCAGGCAGCTGTAGCTGCTGGCCGTCGCGCTGCAATCAGTCACCAACTGGCGCCACCAGCCGCTGCCGTAGCGGCGGTTCAAGAAGGCGGCCAGGCTGCCGCCGGCTCCGTAGTTGGCGCTGTCGGCGTCCTCCAGCCAGTCGATCATGGCCACGCTGCCACCAGAACGGAGGTAGCTGGGCAGCCTGAAGATGACGATCTTGTTGGCGCCCGGCGTGATGGTCTCGGCCAGCAGGTCTTCGGTGGCCATGGCAGCCGTCTCTTCCAACCAGGCGTCGTGCAGCAGGCCGCGCTGGATCGTGCCCTGGTGATAGGTCACCATGTGCGTGAGCTCGTGCACCAGCGTGGACGCGTAGAAGGTCGGGTTGCTTGCCAGGCCCGTGCCGTTCACGAAGAAGGCCAGCGCTTCGTTGGAATTCGCGTAGCGGCTGTTGCGCCAGCGGTAGGAGTTGTTCAGCCCATAGAAGTAGCCGGCCGCGGAGGCGTCGGCGCCCATGTGGTCGGTGACGACGATGTTCACGTCCTGCAGCTGCGCCGCGCTTTCCTGGATCAACCACGGCCGGTTGGCCACCTCGCTGCCGCCCCAGACGTCGCCGAGCATGGCGATGACACGAGCAAAGCCGCCCTGGTCGCCGCAGAAGCTGCGCTTCAGGGGCTCGATCTGGGCCGCTTCGACCGTGCGGGCCGTGGTCAGCGCCTGGTCCACCCAGAAGACGAGACGACGGCCGGTTCCGGTGCTGCAGGTGCTCAGCACGCTGGCCGTGAACGGCACGGGCTTGGCGGGATCGTCATAGAGATCGTTCCAGATGCGTGTGCTGCCGACCTCGGCGGCGGCGAGGGCGCGGCGGCGCGGCTCGATGGCGCTCTCCGGCAGGGGCCGAGCAGGCAGTTGCTGATCCTGCAGATCCTCCAGCGACTGTTGCTGCTGCAGGCCGAGCATGCGCGCGTGCAGGGCGTCGTGATGGGATTCGTCGGCAGCTGATGCACTGGCAGCCTGAATTCGGGCGTTCGGTGCCGCGCCCAGGCTGACCACTGCAGCGCTGCCGCTCTTCGGTAGCTCGGTGGCATCGCTGGCCTGGCCGTTGCTGAATACCAGCGTCACGGACTGCCCAGGCTGCACGTTGGCGATGTCCACGTCGACCAGTTGGGACGTGGCGCCGGCGTTGCGCAAACGCCAGACACCAACGCCGCTGCCGGCATAGCCCCCATCCGCAGCCACCGCACAGTGCAGGCCGCTGCAGCCTGGCAAGAGTGAGCCGGCAGCACGTGCCACCGGCGAAGGCTGTGCTTCGACCTGGACGGTGGTGCTGGCGCGCGCCGTCACGCCGGCACTGTTCTGCGCTACGGCCGTGGCGGTGAAGCTGCCCGCCTGGGCGAAACGGCGCTCCACGGTGAGGCCTTCGGCCGCTGCGCCGTCGCTGAACTCCCAGCGCCAGTTGACACCATTCTGCGTATCACCAGCGGTGAACTGCACGTACTCGCCGGCGTAGAGCTGGGTGGCCGAGGCGCTGAGGCGCACGACCGGGTCTGGCACGGCGGGCGCCGTTGGCGGCGTCGGCGTCGACACACCGCCACCGCCTCCACCGCCGCCGCAGGCGGCAAGCAGCATCAGTCCACAGGCAGCCGCCACATGGCGCAGCCCAGCCTTGAAGAGGCCCTCCATCGTTCTCCCTGTCCTTGTGTTCTCGGCACCGCATCCTCGTGCGTGGCGCCGGGCACGGATTGTGCCAACGCGTCCCGGCGCATCGCGCCGTTAGCCGCCCGGTTCAGACGTCAAAAATCACGTCAGGAAAGTTCAGGCAGCTTCAACCTGCACCAGGCAGTCGTAGAAAGCCGGGGCATTGCCCATATCCGTCAGGCGCTGGTGGGTGACCTCGTTGACATTGCTGCCCTGCACGCCGAGCTTGCGCCACCACACGCCCAGGCCGTTGACGACGCCGGGCCGCGCGCGCGTGCTGACCTTGAGCTTGGCCACATAGCGACCGCGGTCGTTGAATGCGGCCACCAGGGCGCCATCGGCCAGGCCGCGCTCGACGGCATCGCCGAGGTGCATCTCGATGATGGGCTCGCCCTCGATGTCGCGCAGGCTCTTCACGTTGACAAAGCTGCTGTTCAGGAAGTTGCGCGCCGGCGGCGAAATCATGGCCAGTGGGTAGCGCGCGGCCAGTTCGGGCGAGCTTTGCGCGCTTTCGTAGTTGGGCACGTAGTCGGCGCCGGCGGCCTGCGCGCGACCGTTGGGGGTGCGGAAGCCGCCCTCGGCAAATGGCGCCTCGGGAATGGGCAGGGGCTGCCAGCCCTGCTCGCGCAGCAGGCCCATGTCGATGTCTGACGTGAAGGCCTGCGCGGCCAGGTCCTCATCGCTGTCCTTGAAGCAGGGATCCGTCAGGCCCATCGCCGCGGCCAACTCGCGGAAGATCTGCGTGTTGGTCTTGGCTTCGCCCAGCGGCGCAACAGCCGGCTGGTTCATCAGCACATCGGTGTGGCCATAGGAGGTGTGCACGTCCAGGTGCTCGAGCTGGGTCGTGGCCGGCAGCACATAGTCAGCCAAATCGGCGGTGTCGGTCATGAAGTGCTCGAGCACGACGGTGAACAGGTCTTCGCGCTGAAAGCCCTTCACCACCTTGGGCGACTCCGGCGCGACGGCGACGGGATTGCTGTTGTAGACAATCAGCGCCTCGATGGGCGGGGCGGCCTGCAGCAGCGCGTCGCCGATGGTGCTCATGTTGACCATGCGCGGTGTGCGCCCGGCGAGCAGGCCCGGGCGTTCCAGATCCGGGTTCTTGTACGGCGCATTCCAGCCCGAGGCCGACAGCAGCACGCCACCGCTGGGGTGGCGCCAGGCGCCGGTCAGGCAGGGCAGCAGCGCGATCAGCCGCACGGCATTGCCGCCACCGCGCACACGCTGCAGGCCGTAGTTCATGCGGATGGCGGCGGGCTTGGTGGTCGCGTAATCGCAGGCCAGGTTTCGCACTTCATCGGGGCTGATGCCGCAGACCTGGGCGACGCGCTCGGGCGGCCAGTCCAGGGCCTTGCCGCGCAGTTCATCCCAGCCGTCGACGTGGTTGTCGATGTAGTCCTGGTCCAGCCAGCCGTTTTGGATCAGCTCATGCATCAGGCCCAGGGCCAGCGCACCGTCGGTGCCGGGCAGCACGGCGATGTGCTGGTGGCATTTGTCCGCCGTCTCGGTCTTGCGCGGATCGATGCAGATCAGCTTGGCGCCCTCGCGCTTGGCCTGGTTCGCATAGGTCCAGAAATGCAGGTTGGACGCAATGGAGTTGCTGCCCCAAATGATGATGAGCTTGGCGCCAGCGAAGTGGCGCGTGTGCATGCCCAGCTTGTGGCCATAGGTGGCTGCCAGGCCGGCGCCGCCGGCGGAAGCGCAGATGGTGCGGTCCAGCCGCGCAGCGCCGAGCGCGTTCCACAGCCGGCCGGCCATGGCCTCGCCTTGGATCAGGCCCATGGTGCCGGCGTAGCTGTAGGGCTGGATGCACTGCGGGTCCTTCACCGCCTGGAGCCGGGCGGCGATGCCGGCGATGGCTTCGGCCCAGCTCACCTGCACGAAGCGCGGCGCTTCGGTCTTCTTGCTGACCCTCTTCAGCGGGTGCAGCAGGCGCTCGGGGTGGTAGGTGCGCTCGGGGTAGCGCGACACCTTGGTACACAGCGCGCCGTGCGTGTTGGGGTGGTCGGCGCGGCCCTGCACCTTGATCACGCGTTCGTTTTCGACGGTGATCTGCATCGCGCAGGTGTCGGGGCAGTCGTGGGGGCAGGCGCCGAAGACGGTACGGGTGTGCATGTCGATCAGGCAATCGCAAATCAGGCTGAGCCGCGATTGTCGCAATCCGCACCGTCCCCTGCTCAAAGTTGGCTCATACCCCCATCGACAACGATCTCGCTGCCGACGATGAAGGCCGACTCAGGCGCGGCCAGGTGCAGCACCGTGGACGCAATCTCCTGCGGTGTGCCGAAGCGGCCCAGTGGCACCTGGCTCTGGATCTGCGCGGCGACCTGCGTCAGCGTGTCGGCGTCGAAGCCCAGCTTGCCGTACAGCGGCGTGGTCACCGGGCCCGGGCTGATGACGTTGACGCGCGCGCCCTGCGGCAGCAACTCGGCCGACAGCGTCTTGGCCATCGAGATCAGCGCGGCCTTGCTGGCGGCGTAGATGGCCGAGTTGGGCATGCCGATATGGGCATTGATGGAGCCGTTCAGCACGATGGACGCGCCGCGGGCCAGCACCGGGCGCAGCGCCTGGATCAGGAAGAAGGCGCCCTTGGCATTGGTGTTGAACGTGCGGTCCCACAGGTCTTCGCTGGCATCGGCCAGGGATGCGAACTCAGCGATGCCGGCGTTGACGAACACGGCATCCAGCTGACGGCCGGCGGCGGCGAGGTGGGCACCCAGCGCGCGGGCGCCGAGCACGTCAGACGCATCCAGCGCCACCAGCTCGAAGCCTTCGGTCTCGTGCTGCTTGCCCGGGCGGGCGGTGACGATGACGTGGGCGCCTTCGGCCTTGAAGGCGCGGGCGGCGGCCAGGCCGATGCCGGAGGTGCCGCCGGTGACGAGGACGGTCTTGTTGGTGAAGCGTGAAGACATGATGGTTTCCTTTGGGTCTGCGGTTAGCGGCTTGTTTGCCGTGGACTCGATACTCGGATTCAGCGTCCCTTTTGACGCACGGCCGTGTTGGCCGACTCGTGCAAGGCTTTCGAACATCATGCTCAGCGACGACGAGATCCAGTTGATGGAGGCCATCGGGGCCAGCGGCAGCCTGACGCGCGCCGCGGCCAGCCTGGGCAAGGCGCCGTCGACCGTGTCGTACACGCTGCGCCAGATCGAGACCCGCTTCGACGCCCTGCTCTTCGACCGTCGCCGCTACCGGCTGCAGCTCACGCCCGCCGGCGCCCTGCTGGTGCGCGAGGCCACGCGGCTGCGCGACGACATGCAGCGCCTGACGCGGCGCGTCACGCAGGTGGCCAAGGGTTGGGAGGACCGGCTGTTGATCGTCACCGACGAGCTGATCGCCTTCGAGAGCCTGATGCCGGTCATCCAGGACTTTGATGCGCTGGCTTCGGGCGTGAGCCTGCGCATCACGCACGAGGTGCTGGGGGGCACCTGGGAGGCGCTGGCCGAGGGCCGAGCCGACCTCGTCATCGGTGCGACGAACGAGCCGCCCACGCTGGCCGGTGTGCAGTGGCGTGAGCTGGGCGTGCTGAGCTGGGTCTACGCGGTGTCACCCCGCCACCCGCTTGCCAAGGTCAAGGGGCCGCTGACGGCCGAGCAGATGCAGGCCCACCGCGCCGTCGTCGTGGCCGACAGCTCACGCCGTGGCGATGGCCGAGCCTATGGCCACGGCGCCGGCCAGGCCACGCTGGCCGTGCCGAGCATGACGGCCAAGATTGCGGCCCAGCGCGCCGGGCTGGGCGTGGGCTGGCTGCCGGAGGTGCGCGTGGCCTCGCTGCTCAAGCGTGGCGAGCTGGTGGCCAAGCAGGCCAGCGTGCCGCGCGAGCCCAACACGCTTTACCTGGGCTGGCGCGCCGGGGACGGCCGGGCGCTAGCCTGGTGGCTGGAAAAGCTCGGCGAGCCGCGGCTGTGCGCGCGGCTCGTCAATGGCGTGGACGGCTACGCCTGATCAGGCCGCTCAGGCGGGCAATGCCTTGCGGAAGCCGATGGCGAAGCGGTTCCAGGCATTGATGGTCGTGATCGCCAGTGTCAGGTTGACCATCTCGGCCTCGTTGAACTCGGCCGTGGCGGCGGCGTAGTCGGCGTCGCTGGCGTGGCCCTGGGTGATCAGCGTGATCGCCTCGGTCCAGGCCAGGGCGGCGCGCTCGCGCGGCGTGAACAGCGTCGTCTCGCGCCAGGCCGGCAGCACGTGCAGGCGGCGCTCGCTCTCACCGGCCTCGCGGGCATCGCGGCTGTGCATGTCCAGGCAGAAGGCACAGCCATTGATCTGCGAGGTGCGCATCTTCACCAGCTCGATGAGGCTGGGCTCCAGGCCCAGCTTGGCGATGCTGCCTTCCAGCGTCAGCATGGCCTTGAGGGCGGCGGGAGAGGCGGTGTAGAAGTCGATGCGGGGGGTGGTCATGAGATGCTCCGGTGGGTGGGGTTGGGGTGAACGAATGTTGAATCCCGGGCGCCGCGCCAAGCAGTCCAATCCCGACCAAATCGAGCAGGCCACCGGATGGATCTCCACATCGTCATCGACCGCGACCAGCCGCTGGGCGAGCAGTTGCTGCGCCAGCTGCGCGGCCTGATCCGCAGCGGCCGGCTGGCCACCGGTGCCCAGCTGCCACCCACACGGCTGCTGGCCGAGCAACTGGGCCTGGCGCGTCAGACCGTGGCCGAGGCCTATGAGCGGCTGACGCTGGAGCAGCTCATCGAGGCGCGGCGCGGGCGCGGCAGCTTTGTGCGCGCGCTACCGGCGGCCGAGGCCGAACGGCCCGTGGCAACCACCGCGCGCCTCGCCAGCGCCGAACGCATCGCCGCCTTCCAGGCCCTGCCGGTGCCGCTGCTGCGCTTTGCCGACAACCCGCTGGCGCGCTGGGATTTCATCGGCGGCTCGCCCGAGCCCGCCCTCTTCCCGCACGAGGACTGGCGCCGCCACCTGCACGCGGCCCAGCGCCAGCTCGGCCAGGGCGGCGCGCATGCCCCGCCGGCCGGGCTGGCCGCGCTGCGCGAATCGATTGCCGAACACCTGGCCTATGCCCGCGGCGTGCGCTGCTCGGCGGCGGACGTCATCGTCACCCAGGGCGCGCAACAGGCCTTCGACCTGCTCATCCGCGTGCTGGTCGGGCCCGGCGATGTGGCGGCCATCGAGTCGCCCGGCTACCCGCCCATCACCGGGCTGCTGCAGGCGCAGGGCGCGCGCATCGCCCCCGTGCCGGTGGACGAACAGGGGCTGGTGACCGACGCGCTGCCGCCCGACGCCAAGCTCGTCTACACGACGCCGGCCCATCAGTTCCCGCTCGGTGTGGCGATGAGCATGGAACGACGGCGTGCGCTGCTGGCCTGGGCGGCGCGCACGGGCGCCGTCGTCATCGAGGACGACTACGACAGCGAGTTCCGCTTCGAGGGCCAACCGCGCGACAGCCTGCAGGGGCTGGACACGGACGGCCGCGTGGCCTTTGTCGGCAGCTTCTCCAAGACGCTGGCGCCGTCGCTGCGGCTGGGCTATGTCATCGCGCCGCCGGCCTTGCGCGACGCGCTGCTGCACGCCAAGCACCTGGCCGACGTGCACGGCCCCAGCCTGCTGCAGAACGTGCTGGCCCGCTTCATGGCCGAAGGCAACTACCGCAAGCATCTGCGCCGCTGCGTGGCCGAGTATGCGCAGCGGCGCGAGCGGYTGATGGCGGGCTTTGCCGGGCCGCTGGCGCCATGGCTGACGCTGCTGCCCGCGGAGGCTGGCTTCCACCAGGCGGCGCTGTTCAAGCCGGGCGTTGCTATCGACGCACCGCAGCTCGCGGCGCTGGCCCGGCGCGTGGACGTGGGGCTGTATCCGCTGCAGGCGTTTGCGGCCGGGCGGGACGGCTTGCTGATGGGCTTTGGGCGCGTCACGCCCGATGGCATAGCCGAGGCACTGAGCCGCGTCGCCGAGCTGCTGGCCTAGGCGGCCGGCAGTGTCAGACGCGCGATGCAGCCCGTGGGTGCCGCCGGCAGCAACTCGGCGCTGCCGCCGTGGCGCTCTGCAATCTCACGGGCTATGGCCAGTCCCAGGCCGCAGCCCTCGCCATGGGCCGAGCCGCGCACGAAACGCTCGAAGGCGCGCCCGCGCAGCTCGGGCGTGAGGCCGGGGCCGTTGTCCTCGACGTCCAGCCACACGTCGTCACCCGCGCGGCGCAGCTTGACGGTGATGGCCGCGCCACGGCCGGCATAGCGCACCGCGTTGTCAATCAGGTTGACCAGGGCCTCGCGCAGCAGCAGCTCAACGCCCTGCACGCTCAGGCCCGCGTTGACGATGTCCACACCCAGGTCGCAGCCGGCGGCCAGAGCACGCGGCACCCATTCGGCCGTGACCTCGTGTACCAGGCGGTCGCAGTCCACCGCCGCCCAGCCCTGGGTCGCCACGGCCTCGGGCTCGGCGCGGGCCAGCACCAGCAGCTGTGACACCAGCCGCGCGCCACGCACGGCGCTCTCGTGCACGCGCTCCAGTCGCTGGCGCAGGGCCGGATCGCTGTTGGCCTCCAGCGCCAACTCGGTCTGGCTCTTCAGCCCCGCCAGCGGCGTGCGCAGCTGGTGGGCGGCATCGCTGATGAAGCGGCGCTGCGTGGCCAGGCTCTGCTGCACCTGGCCGAGCAGCTCGTTGACGGCGCCGGCCAGCGCGCTGACCTCGGGCGGCGCGGCGCGCAGCTGCACCGGGTCGAGCGCGTCGGCGCGCCGGCCTTCCACCTGCTGCTGCAGCTCGGCCAGCGGCTTCAGGCCCTTGCGGATGCCGGCCCAGACCACCATGCTCATCAATGCGATCAGCAGGGACAGCGGCAGGGCCGTGTCCAGCAGCATGCGCTGCGCCAGCAGCTCGCGCGGCGCGCTGGAGCGGGCGATCTGCACGCGCAGCGTCGAATCCGCCGTGCCGGCCGCGCCCAGATGCAGGTCCAGCGACACGACGCGCATGCGCTCAGGCACGGTGGCGTCGAAGAACACCGGCTCGTTCAGCGCTGGCGATCCTGGTGGCGGCGGCAGGCGTGCGTCGCCCAGCAGCAGCTGGCCCGGCGGCGAACTGACCATGTACATGACGCGGTCGTCGGGGTCGGCAGCGAGGATGTCCTGGGCCGAGCGCGGCAGGTCGACAAAGAGGCCACTGGCCGTGGGCCGGATCTGGCGCGCCAGCGCCCGGGCGGCCTGCAAGAGGCTGCTGTCGACCAGCTCGTCGGCATGCCTGCTGGCCAGGCGATAGGCGCCGAAAGCCGCCACCAGCCACAGCACGATCTGCGGCAGCAGCAGCCACAGCAGCAGTTGCCGGTGCAGCGAGCGGCCGGCCGGGGCCGTCATGGCGATGCCGTGGCTTCGAGCAGATAGCCCAGGCCACGCACCGTGCGCACGGCCAGGCCCGAGCCTTCAAGCTTCTTGCGCAGGCGGTGGATATAGACCTCGATGGAGCCGCCTTCATCGGCGCCCCAGGCCTCGACGATCTGCGCC